>JBIKYB010000030.1:0-26610 GCA_044355475.1 Prosthecobacter sp. | reverse complement strand
CATGCTGCTTCGCATAGTCATGGCAGCAGCCGCCAGTGATGAGGAGGGCTTTGAGAGGCTTATTGGCGTCCTCCTTCGCTAAAGCTACGGAGGACAGGGAGAGCAGCGGGCAGAGGGCGAGGAGGAGTATGGTTCGAAGCATGGGAAAAGAGAGCGCAGAAGGCGCACAAAAAGCGGGGTTTCTATCAGAAAAGTATGAGTTGGTGAGAAGCGCAGTGCTGCGGATTGAAAATCCGCGCTCCTCAGCGTCCAAACCGTGCTTTGATCAGATAGCTGCCGAGAATCCACACCTTGTGTACCTTGCTGAGACGGCAGCGCTTGGTGAAGACGGGGAAATTCTCGCGTTTGAGCTTTTCGAGGATGCGCGAGTAGATCGCCCCCATGATCTCGGAGGCGACCATGTTTTTGCGATCTTCCGGCGGCAGCGCCTTCCGCGCAGCCTGGTAATAGTCACGCGCACGACGATACTGAAACTCCATCATCTTCGTGAAACGCGGACTCGGTCGAGCATCAAGGATTTCACTCTCCAGCACGCCGAACTGGCGCAACTCGCTCTGCGGCAGATAAATCCGGCCCGTGTCGCGAGCGTCCTGGCCGACATCGCGGATGATGTTGGTGAATTGCAGCGCGTAACCGAGATTGATGGCGTAATCGCGGGTGGCGGGGTTCTTGTGGCCGAAAATCTCGATGCTGACGAGGCCGACCACGCTGGCGACCTTGTAGCAGTAGCCGAGCAGCTCATCAAACGTGGCGTAGCGCGTCTTCGAGATGTCGCTGGCGACGCCGTCGATGATCTCGCCGAGCCACGCACGCGGGAAGCCGTATTTGGCCGGCAGCAGCACCACTTCATCAAGGACCGGATGCCCCGGCGGCTTGCCTTCCTCCACGCACTGTTTCCAGCGGGTCAGTTCGCGCTCTTTTTCATCCTCCCCGACATCCGTGGCATCGGCGATGTCATCGACGACACGGCAGAAGGCATAAAAAGAGATCATGTCCCGTCGCCGCTCCTTCGGCAGGCAGGCGAGCGCAAAAGCGAGGTTCGACTTCGCCCGCCGCGTGATCTGTTCAGGAGAAAGCGTGCCGCTGGTCATGCGGAGGGGGATCGTGGAAAGCCGTGGCGCAACATGATGAGGAGAGCGGTCAGCAATAGCCAGCAATCGAGCATGGCAAGCACCAAAGCACTCAGCGGCAGCACGAGGATGCGCCAGAACAGCGAATCCGCGCTTAGGGCTTGCCCCATCGCGGCGGTATAGTGGGCGAGGATGAAAAGCGCCAGTGCGGTGATGGCGAGCAGCAGTAACGAAACTGCCGAGCGCATCATGATGCGGAGCGCGGCGGCTCCTTGATGCAAAAAATGCCCCGGCGTGGCAGCCACGGCGAGCGGCAGCGCCGCAAACACGAGCAGCAGCTCGATCCACAACCAGCCACCGATGCTTTGCGGCGTGCTCATCTGCCACTGACGCCAGCTCATCCACAGCAAATTGAAACCCGCGAGCGCGGCCACTCCCTGCCAGCGTGCGAAGGTGTACTCCAGCGCGGCAGTGGCATCGTGATCCGCCTCGGTGTCCTGCGGTTTTTCCCAGGCCATGACGAAACGAACCAACCACACCTGGATGCCTGCCGCCGCGAGCGCGGTGAAAACATAGCGCAGGCCGAGCTTCACCGATTCAGCGCCTTCGGGCAGCATGCGCTTCAAGGTCACGCCTTCGAGCGCCAACCAGCCGAATCCAATGATCGTGACGACCAGCAACGCGATCTTTTGCTCCAGCAGAGTCCGCCGCTCGCCATAGCGATAGGGCCAGCGCCAGATGCGGATGGTCAAAATCAACAGCACCAAAGGCATCAGACACGCGAGAGGCCAGGGCTGGATCAGCACATGCGGCAACCGGACCAGATGCGCCGCCGCATCACGGGTGAGCGGCAGGATTAGCTCACGCCAGTCTCCTAGCTGCACCAGCGAATAGACAACAGGCCGCGCATCACCCAACATGGAGGCCAGCAGCGCGACTCCCGCCACCCACACAATCAAAGCGGGCCGCAGGCGCACGAAATCCCACGCGTCCGACAAATGCCGCCGCAGCGGATGCCAACGCAGATGCAGCGCCAGCCCGGCGATGAAGCCGAGAAGCGCGAGCGCGGTGGATTGCCAATGCGGGAGATTCAAAGGAGGCGATCAATTCGCGAAAACATCTCGACATGCCAGCCCGTATTCGCTTCTCTCAACACTCCATGAAATTACCCGCCGCCCTCCTGCTTGCATTACTAACACTCTCTTCATGCACGAAGAAGCAGAGCACGCCCGCGCTCGCCGAAAACTGGCCAAACTGGCGCGGCCCCAATCAAGACGGCTCCAGCAGCAAGACCGGGCTGCCGGTGAAATTCAGCCCCACCGAGGGCGTGAAGTGGGCGGCAGACGTTCCAGGCATCGCCGCATCGGTTCCTGTCATCTGGGGAGACAACGTCTTCATCACCGCTCCCATCGCCGCCGAGAAAAAGCTCGTGGCCCTTTGCTACAGCAAAGAAACGGGGAAGGAAAAATGGCGCGTCACCATCTCCGAGGGCGACGAGGTGCAGTGGGACGACAAGAGCAACCTCGCCAGCCCTTCGGCTGCAACCGATGGCGACCGCGTTTATTTCCTCTTTGCCAACGCCATCGCAGCAGCGTGTGATTTCAGCGGCAAGATCATCTGGAAGCGTGATTTCAAGGAAACGCACGGCTCCTTCGCCACGCAGTGGACCTATGGCAGCAGCCCCACCATCGACAGCGGCAAGCTCTACATCCAGGTGCTTCAGCGCAATGAAACCTTCAAGTTCCAGGAGAAGTTCGAGAAAGGCACGCCCGGCAAGGACTTGAGCAGCTACATCCTTGCCATCGATCCGGCGAACGGGAAGGACCTCTGGAAGCAAATCAGGCCCAGCACGGCGAAGATCGAGTCCCTGGAGGCTTTCAGCAGCCCGGTGTTTACCACTTACAAGGACCAGCGACTCATGCTCATCTCCGGCGGTGACACGCTCACGATTCACGATGCCGCCACCGGCAAGGAATTCTCCCGCGTCGCCACCTGGAACCCGCCGGGTGAAGGCTACAACAGCTTCTTCCGTCTCGTCCCCTCGCCCGTCGTTGGCGATGGCATGGCGATTGTGTGCGCACCGAAGAATTCGCCCATCTTTGCCATCCCGCTCGATGCCAAAGGCGAAACGCAGCCCGTCTGGCAGACGGAACCCAAAGGCGTGACGAGCGACGTGCCCACCCCCGCCTTCTACAAAGGCAAATTTTACGTCCTCGATGGCGGCAAGAAGATCCTGAGCTGCCTGGAGCCGAAAACCGGCAAGGTCGTGTGGACCGGCGAACTCGGCGGCAAAACGAAGTTCGAAAGCAGCCCCACCGTGGCCGACGACAAGGTCTATTGCATCAACTTCTGGGGCGAAGTCTATGTCGCCAAGGCGAACACGGACAAGTTTGAGCTGCTCGGCATGAATGAGATGGGCGACGGCTCCAAACCCAACGGCAACGCCGCCAGCGTCCGTGCCAGCATCTCCGTCAGCGACAGCAGCCTCTTCATCCGCACGCAGGACAAGCTGTATCGCATCGGGAAGTAGGCCGGATGTGTTCGGCGCGCAGGACTAATGAAAGAGGAAGAGTGACCTTCGCCGAACTATCCGGCTGGTATGGATGCCTTCGCGGGCTGGGGAGCGTCGATCACGCCACCGGCCGGAGATTTGAGCGACGTTGAGCTGAAAACCACGACACCGTTTCCGCCCAACACATCCGCCCCACCTCATTCCTGCGCCCCCACAGACCCACTGTCTCAAAGCATCCCCGGCGCGTAGCGCGGACGCGAATCAGAGTCGGTGTTCAGACGCTGGCGCATGTTGGGATCGTCCAGGGCGCGGTCCACGGCTTCTTGGAGGGCGCGGGAGGTGAGTTCACGCAGAATGGGCACCGGAGAGCCGCTGCCGGGGCGGTAGGCGTTGCTCTGGCGCTCGCCCTCATAGACTTTCGAGTAAACCACAGCACCGCTGGCTGATTCGACCACGTTCACGCGGATGCGGGCGTAGCCGTAAGGATGCACCAGGAGCTGGGCGCGCAGGTCCTGGATGTCGCCTTGGAGAATGAAGCGCTCTTTGGAGGCTGCGGCCAGCATGCCACGAGCCTCCAAGCCGTAGGCAAAGGCATTGGCAACGATGTCGCTAACGGGCAGCCGCGTCTGCAGCGTATCCACCGCAGGGCCGATGGGCATGCGCACATGCCCGAGAGTCTGGGCCTGCACACCGCGCTTGTCCTTGAACTGGCCGACGGAGAAATCCGGGGTGCCACGCACCACCTGGCCGGGCTGCGGAACGTAATCGAGGCTGATGACGGAGGAGTTGGAGCAGGCCGACAGGCTGATCACGACGGCAGAAAAGGCGAGCAGGCACCGGTAATTCATGGTGGCGCATCCTTAGACCACCTCACAGACGAATCAATCAACGAGATGGCTCTCGGCGCGGTCGCAGACAAAAAAAACAACCCTGCCGGAACTCGGAACTCAGGAAAAAAACCCCCAAAACCTGAATCCAATTAACCCGGCAGGGTTGATTAATTAAATTTATATTCGGAAAGTGGGTGACCATGCAATACCAAAAAATTTGCCATCAAAAAAAATGCCGCGCCGCCTTCCTGCTGGCCGGTCTGCTTTCCCTCCTTCCCCTCTCGGAAAGTCACGCGCAGTTGGGGCGTGCAGTCCGGCAGGTCATTGTCACGCAGGCCGCTACCTGGAACTCTAATACGGCCAGCATGCAATGCTGGCAGCGCTCCGGGGCCGACCAGCCCTGGCAGCCGGTGTTTGAAAAGGCCGTGCCCGTTCTCCTGGGCAAAAAAGGTCTTGCCTGGGGCCGCGGGGTCTTCAATCCGCCGCAAAACGGCATACCAGCCAAGATTGAGAAGGACTGGCGTGCGCCAGCGGGTGTTTTTCAGCTCGGTAGCCTGTTTGGCTATGCCCCCACGCCTCCTGGAGGTGCCAGATGGCCTTACATCCAGGTCGGCCCGTGGGATGCCTATGTGGATGACTCGAACTCGCCTTATTACAACCGCCACGTCCGCATTGACCCACGAAAGGGCATCCCGCCGTGGTTTGAGAAGCAAAAAATGCGACTCGGCGACGCCGCTTACAAGTGGATGCTCGAAATCCGTCACAACCAGCAGCCCACCGCCCCCGGCTACGGCAGCGCCATCTTTTTTCATGTCCGTCGCGGCCCCTCCACGCCCAGCGCCGGCTGCACCACCATGGCCGAGGCTGATCTGACCCGCCTCGTCCGCTGGGTCGATCCCTCCGCCGCACCGCACTATGTGTTGCTGCCAAAGGCGGATTACGCCGCGCTGCGTGGGGTGTGGGGGCTGCCGTGAGTCAGAGGCAGGTCAAAGAGTCAAGTGGCTGCGCCGTCAAGAGGGTCAAGATTCGTGCACCAGCCCCAACCTTGACCTCTTGACCGCTGCTTGACCATCCCTTGACTCCCCCGCCCTCCCCTGCCATCTCCCATTCGTCATTCTGCATTCCTCATTCGTCATTTTACTTCTTCCATGGCCACTCCCGCCCCCGCGCACAACTACACTGAAGACAGCATCAAATCCCTCGACTGGCGCGAGCACATCCGCCTCCGCCCAGGGATGTACATCGGTAAGCTCGGCGACGGATCGCTGCCTGAAGACGGGATTTATGTGCTACTCAAGGAAGTCATCGACAACAGCATCGACGAGCACGTCATGGGCTTCGGCAACTCGATCGAGATCAACATCGCCGAGGACCAAACCGTCACGGTACGAGACTACGGTCGTGGCGTGCCTCTGGGCAAGCTGCTCGAGTGCTCCGCGCAAATCAACACGGGTGCCAAATACGACAGCGAGGCCTTCAAGCGCTCCGTCGGCCTCAACGGCGTCGGCATCAAGGCGGTGAACGCCCTGTCCGAGTTCTTTGAAATCCAGGCCTTCCGTGAGAGCCAGACGCGCAGCATCGAGTTCAGCCAGGGCCTTGTGGTCTATGACATGGGCAAACCCAAACCCAGCACCGAGCCCAACGGCACGCGCATTGTCTTCCGGGCCGACGCGGAATCCTTCGCCGATGACACGCACTACCGCGTCGATTTCGTGCGCGAGATGCTGCGCTTTTACTCCTGGCTCAATCCCGGCCTCACGCTGCTGTTACGCACACCAGCGGGCGAGGAGAAATTCAAGTCCAAGGACGGACTGATGGATCTCGTGCGCGCCAAGCTCACCGAAGATCCGCAGTATCCGATCATCCACATCGCCGGAAAGGACGTGGAGATCGCCTTCACGCATGGCAGCGGCTACGGCGAGGAGTATTACAGCTTCGTCAACGGCCAGCACACCACCCAGGGCGGCACCCACATCGCCGCGTTCCGTGAGGCCATCGTGCAGGAGTGCCGTGAGTTCTTCAAAAAGCAGTTCGAGCCCGCCGACGTGCGCGGCAGCCTCATCGCCGCCGTCAGCGTGAAGGTGCAGGAGCCTGTGTTCGAATCGCAGACCAAGACCAAGCTCGGCTCCACCCACATGGAGCCAAACGGTCGCAATCTGCGCACGCATATCCTGAACACCGTCGTCTCTCAGCTCGACAATTTCCTTCACAAGCACACCGACATCGCCAAGGCGCTCCAGGAAAAAATCAACTCCAACGAAAAGGAACGCAAAGAGATCAGCGGCATCCAGAAAGCCGCGCGGGAGAACGCCCGCAAGGCCAAGGTCCACAACAAGAAGCTGCGCGACTGCCGCATCCACTTCGACACCAAGGACAAGCAACGCGAGGACAGCACCCTCTTCATCACCGAGGGCGACAGCGCCTCCGGAAGCATCACCAAGAGCCGCGATGTGAACACGCAAGCTGTCTTCAGCCTGCGTGGGAAGCCGCTGAACTGCTACGGCCTCACCCGCAAGATCGTCTATGAGAACGAGGAGTTCTACCTTCTCGCCAACGCCCTTCAGATCGAGGAAGACCTCGAAGACCTGCGCTTCAATCGCGTCGTGCTCGCCACCGATGCCGACGTGGACGGCATGCACATCCGCCTGCTGATGATCACGTTCTTCTTGCAGTTCTTCCCCGAACTCGTGCGCAAAGGCCACCTCTACATCCTGCAAACGCCGCTCTTCCGCGTGCGCAACAAGAAGGACACTTTTTACTGCTACAGCGACGACGAACGCCAGCGCGCCATCCACCTCTGCGGCAAAAACGCCGAGATCACCCGCTTCAAAGGCCTCGGCGAGATCAGCCCGGATGAGTTCAAGCACTTCATCGGCCCAAACATCCGCCTGGAGCCCGTCAAAATCCGCGATCACGAGCTCGACGCCGAAGGCAACGCCATCCCCTCCGAGCACAAGAGCGTGAAGGAGATGCTCACCTTCTACATGGGCAAAAACACCCCCGAACGCCAGACCTATATCGTCGAAAACCTCCGCATCGAGAAGGAGCTGGAGTTCAACGACAAGGGTGAGGTTAAGGAAGATTTGAAGCTGGCGGCGTAAGCTGTCTCTAGTCCTCTCGAAGGATCAAAGCCGCATGCGTAATCATGCGGCGACAAGACCACGCTCACATCCAGCGTACGCTTTCGCATGAAACTCGTCTTCCTTCTCGCCTGCCTGCTCACTTTATCCCTGTGGGCCGATCCCGCGTCACTCTGGTCAATCTGGTCCCCGCGTGTGGAAGCGACGCCGAAATCGAGCCTCAGCAAAAGCGGCGGTCATGAGGGCAAGGAAGCGCTCATTCTCGAAACGGGTGCTGGAGAGCACTGGATTGGCTGCTGGACGCGCACACTGCCGGTGGAGGGCGGGCAGCATTACCACTTCAGCGCATGGAGGAAATTTACCAACGTGCCGCTGCCTCGCCGCAGCGTGTATGCGCGAGTGATTTGGGAGGATGCGGCGGGCAAACCGGTCACCTGGGAAGAACCGGCGAAGCAAGGTTATGCCAAAGGCACCATCCCACGCGCCGAACCTGAGTATCCGCACGATCCAGCGGGCGAAGTCGGCCAGTGGGCGCGTTGCGAAAGCATCCTGCGTGCTCCGGCAAACGCGAAGCAGGCGAAGATCGAGCTGTATCTTCAATGGGCGGCGAACGCGCGCGTGGCGTGGAGTGATGTGAGCCTCACCGCCGTTCCCGCACCCGCACCACGCAAGGTGCGCCTCGCCACGGCACATCTCCAGCCGAAGGAGGGCAAAAATCCCTCCGACAAGCCGCCGCAGTTCGCCGCGCTCATCGCCGAGGCGGCCAAACAGAAGGCGGATCTCATCGTGCTGCCCGAAACGCTTACCTACTACGGCACTGGCAAGCGGATGGACGAATGCGCCGAGCCAGTTCCCGGGCCCAGCACCGAGTATTTCGGCATGCTCGCGAAAAAACACGACCTGCACATCGTCGCTGGCCTCGTTGAGCGCGAGGGCAAGACACTCTACAACACCGCCGCGCTGATCGGCCCCGATGGCCGGATGATTGGCAAGTACCGCAAGGTGACGCTGCCACGCGGCGAGATCGAGGCAGGCATCACTCCAGGCCATGAGTATCCGGTGTTTGAGACGCGCTTTGGTAAAGTCGGCATGATGATCTGCTACGACGGCTTCTTCCCTGAGGTCTCTCGCGCGTTGAGCATCCAAGGGGCTGAAGTCATCGCCTGGCCGGTGTGGGGCTGCAATCCGATGCTGGCGAAGGCCCGCGCCTGTGAGAACCACGTTTATGTCATCAGCAGCACCTACACCGACGAGCGCCAGCACCAGTGGATGATCTCCGGCATCTTCGACCATTACGGCGATGTGCTCGCGAAAGCCGTTGAATGGGGCACCCTGGCCATCACCGAAGTGGATCTCAACGCCCCGACGCACTGGAACAGCCTCGGCGATTTCAAAGCCCAGATCCCCAGCCACCGGCCGCCGAGTTTGAAGGAGTAAAAGATCACGCCGCAAGTCCAGTGGACTTGCGGCGTGGACACACAGCACACACCCTCAAATCGTGCCCAAAAACTCGATCAGTTGATCCAACTGCCGCTGGTTCAGATTCAGATAGCGATCCTTCGCGGCCTTTGCTTCGCCATCGTGCGCCTTGATCGCTTCATCCACCGTCGCGGCACGACCATCGTGCAGATACGGGGCGCTTTCACGGAGGCCCCAGAGCGGCGCGGTCTTCATGTCCCGCACATCGGCGGTACCCTGAGCGATGCCGTCACCGAGCGCTCCCATGTCATGCAGCAGCAGATCTGAATAGAGCCAGACCTCCTTGTTGCGCAGCGAAGCCGAGCGGTTCTGACCCGTGCGCATCACGGGCACATGGCAGTTCGCGCAGCCGGTGCTTTGAAACAGGCCCCGGCCAGCAATCGCATTCGGCGTCAGCGGCAGACGCGGTGGCGCAGCGAGCCATTGCATGAACTCAGCGATGCGGTCGATGTCTCCGCGCCCTTGCGCGTCCAGCGTGTCCTCAGGATCGGCCACGGTGTCGTACTGGCTCAGCAGTTGGGCATTTCCGTTCGGCGCGTTCTCCACTGGGAACAGGCGGTTCGTGATGCCCATCTCGTTCACATAGGCCTCGCCGGAAAACGTCAGCAGCGTGGCGATCTGCGCCTTCCAGCCAAAGCGACCGATCATCGTGCGACCTGTGGCAACATCCTGCACCTGCGAGACCTTGCCCAGCACTCCATCCACCGGGCGTGACTTCACGTGACGCAGAATTTCCGCGTCAGGGATGGCCTCGATCAATCCAAGGCCAAACAACGGCGTGGTGTTCCGCTGCGCCACCACATTAGCCTCCGGCGGCACGACTTCATGCACGGCGCTGTTAATCTCGCGCTCTTGCAGCAGCGATCCACCGAGCGAGGTCAGCGGATTGAACACACCGTTCGTTGTGTGGCCGAAGCGCGTCACGTTGAAGACGCTGCCGCCGCCCACGGCAGGCGCTGAATGGCAGATCACGCAGGAAAAGCCATTGAAGATCGGCCCCAGGCCGCTGGCCTCCGTCTCCACGTTTTCGAATTCAACTTTGCCGTCATTGAATTCCTGCAACTCACGCCGCGTGAGTCCGGGCAGTGGATCGCCAAACTGCGGCGTGCGCACATTGGGCGGCGGTGTTTGCGGGCGCTGCTGCGGCTGGGGCCGCTGTGCGGGCTGCTTGCGTTGCATCGGGGCAGCAGGAGCATTGCGGGGCGGCGGCGGTTGCTTTTTTGGAGCCTGCGCAAATACCTGTGCCCCAAAGGGACAGGAAACGGCAAGCGTGATGAAGATGGAGGTGCGGAACGCGTTCATAACATGGGCGGGTTGTGATGGCGATCAGGCAAGTGCTTGATCTCGTTGACCCGGAAAAGCCCTCGCGTGGAAAATCGTTACTCCGAATATTTTCAACTCACTGCCATGACCTTTAAATTTCTCCTCAAATACCTCCTCAGCGCCGGCATCATCACGCTCGTCAGTGAACTCGTGAAACGCAGCGACAAACTCGGCGCGTTGCTCGCCGCATTGCCATTCGTCAGCATCATCACGCTGTTCTGGGTGCATTTCGAGAGCGCTCCCGAAGTGCGGGCGCAGAAGACCGCCGATCACATGTGGTACATCTTCTGGTATGTGCTGCCTACGTTGCCGATGTTCCTCCTCTTCCCCGCCTTCCAGCGCTGGTGGGGCTTTTACGGCGCTCTTGGCGGCAGCGCTGTGCTTACCATTGCTCTGTTTGCACTGCTGCGCACCCTCAGCGCCCGCTTCGGCCTCATGCTTTAATCTCATCACTCACCACCTATTCCTCCCGGCATGAACCGTCGTTCCTTCCTGATCTCCACCGCCGCTGCGGCGGCCATTCCGGCCCGTGCGGGCCAGTTCACCGGCAAGATTCGCAAATCTCTCAAATGGAGCATGGCGCAAAAGGCAGCGAAGGACATGACGCTTACTGAGGCCTTTAAAAAACTCCGCGCCTGCGGCTTTGAAGGCGTCGAGCCGAGCCTGCTCGGCCATGTGACGGAACAAAACGCCGCCGAGTGGATCGCAGCGAGCAAAGACAGCGGTTTGTTCATCGACGGCACCGTGGGTGGACGCGCCGAGACCTTGGAGGCAGGCATCGACCTCACGAAAAAGCTCGGAGGTGACTCGATGCTCGTTGTTCTCGCCTATCCGCCAGAGCAGTCGTTCCAGAAGACGTGGAACGACGCTGTGGCACGCATGAAAGCCGCCGCAGTTCATGCGCAGAAGCAGCAGATCAAGATGCTCATCGAAAACGTCTGGAACACCTTCCTCATCAGCGCCCCGGACATGGCGCGTTTCATTGACGAGGTCGGCAGCCCGTGGGTGCAGGTGCATCTCGACATCGGCAACCAGATGCGCTGGGGCGTCGCCGAGCATTGGGTGGAGGTACTCGGCAAACGCAGTCAGAAGCTCGACGTGAAGGAGTATGATCTCGACAAGGCGATGAACGAAGGCATGCGCAAGGGCTTCGACAAACCGCTCGGCGAGGGAAGCATCCACTGGCCCGCCGTTCGAACCGAGCTCGCCAAGCTCAACTACACTGGCAGGGCCGCCGCCGAGGTGAAAGCGGGAGACTGGGACTACCTGGCCGATGTGGCGAAGCGAATGGACCGGGTGCTGGACCTGTGACGCGCTGCGAAAACTCACTTTTTTGTCCAAAACAGGCCGCCCCTGCCTTTATAACTTCATTCCGCGCCATGAGTCCCCTCACCCATCACGAACTCCTCACCAACCGCCGTGACATCCTCCGCCGTGGCGGCGCGGGTTTTGGTGCGCTGGCTTTGTCCGCTCTGATGGGCGAATCGCCGCTGATGGGCGCACTGAGCGACACCGGTGGCAAACCGGGCACGCCGCAGTCCTCCAAGCTCGCGCACAAGGCCGGCAAGGCGAAAAGCGTAATCTTCCTCTTCATGGAGGGCGGCCCGAGCCACATCGACCTGTTTGATCCGAAACCCCTGCTCCGCGAACTCGCCGGACAGTCATTGCCAGACAGTTTTGGCACGGTCATCACCGCGATGGGTGAAAGCCGCGCGCCATTGCTCGCGGACAAGCGTGAGTGGAAACAGCACGGCCAAAGCGGCCTGTGGATCTCCGACTGGCTGCCGCACACTTCGCAGCTCGCCGACGACCTCTGCGTGGTGCGTTCCTGCGTCTCCAACGGCATCAATCACGCGGGCGGCGTGTGCCAGATGAACACCGGAAGCATCTTTGGTGGTCGTCCGTCTCTCGGCTCTTGGGTCAATTACGGTCTTGGCACCGAGAACCGCAACCTGCCCGCCTTTGTCGTCATCAAAGACACCGAAACGCAGGTCGTGAACGGCGTGCGCAACTGGGGTTCCGGCTTTATGCCCGCCACGTATCAAGGCGTCGAGTTTGAAGGCGGCACGACACCGATCTCCAACCTCGCCACCCCCAAAGGCATCTCTGAGACACGCCAAAAAGGCAAACTCGGCTTCCTCAACAAGCTCAATCGCGATTTCGGCACTGGCCGCACCGACAACACCGAGCTCGACGCCCGCATTCGCGCTTACGAACTCGCCTTCCGCATGCAGGCCGAAGCGCCCGAGGCTGTCGATCTCAAGGGTGAATCCGAAGCCATCAAAAAACTCTACGGCATCGACGATCCGAAAACGGAGGTCATGGGCCGCAACTGCCTGCTCGCGCGTCGCTTAGTCGAGCGCGGTGTGCGCTTCGTTCAGCTCTACCACGGCAGCGGCAGCAAATGGGACGCGCACGACAAGATCGAGGCCAACCACACCAAATACTGCGGCGAGCAGGACAAACCCGTCGCTGGCCTGTTGCGTGATCTCAAATCACGCGGCCTGCTTGATGAAACACTCGTCATCTGGGGTGGTGAGTTCGGTCGCACGCCGATGAGCGAGAAGGGCGACGGCCGGGACCACAACCCCACCGGCTTCACCATGTGGATGGCGGGCGGCGGCGTCAAAGCCGGCACCACCATCGGTACGACTGACGACCTCGGCCTCCGCGCCGTTGAGGACAAGCTGCACGTCCACGATCTGCACGCGACCATTCTCCACCTCATGGGCATCGACCACACCCGCCTCGTGTACACCCACAAAGGCCGCCCCGAGCGCATCGACATGAACGAGGGGAATCCATATACGAAGATTCGGGCGTGAAGTTTTGACAAGGAGAGGGGACATCCTGTCCCCTCTGAAATGGGACCAAGATGGTCCCACTCCTTTCACAAGCCCTTCGCCAGCGTCTTCACGCGCAGCAGGAACATATCCGCCGTGATGTACACGGTGTCACGATTCTCGCCTCCAAAGGCGCAGTTTGCTGTCGCTTGTCCGGTGAGGATGTTGCCGAGGTGCTTGCCGGTCTTGTCGATGATCAACACGCCACCGGGGCCCGTGGTCCAGATGTTGCCGTTCGTGTCAACCTTCATGCCATCGCAGCCGCCTTTGCGCTCCGCGCTCTTGAGCGGCTGCGCATTGAAAAACACACGGCCATTCTTCGCGCTGCCATCGTCTTGCAGCTCATAGGCCATCACGCGAGTGTTCTGCGGGTCAGAGACGGCGATGTAGAGCACTTTTCCGTCGGGGTTCAGGGCGATGCCGTTCGGGAAACGCACGTCTTGCACCAGCAGCGACAACTTGCCCTCCGAGGTGAGCGCGTAGATGCCATGAAAGTCCAGTTCCGACGCCGCGCCACCTTTCTTCAGTCCGTAAGGCGGATCGGTGAAGTAAATCGTGCCGTTCTTGGCGATCACGAGATCATTCGGGCTGTTGAAGCGCTTGCCTTCGTATTTGTCCGCCAGCGAGGTGAAGCTGCCGTCCTTCTCCAGACGTGCAATGCGGCGCTCGCCATGCTGGCAGAGGATCAGACTTCCCTGCGCATCCACCGCCAGGCCGTTTGAGCCTTGGCCATCGTTGCTCAGGCTGCCGCTCGGTTTGAGCACCACCTTGGCCGCTGCGTCGCCTTCCTTCCAGCCAAAGACCGTGTTCTCCGGCACGTCCGAAAACACGATACCTCCATCACGCCACACCGGTCCTTCCGACCAGTTAAAGCCCGACGCCAGCAACTCGATCTTCGACCCGGGAGCGATCAGCGCGTCCAGAGCTGGGTCCAGCCGCTCGATCGAGCCGTTGAAAGACGGAACCGGCTCCGCCGCGAAAGATGCGAGGGAGGAGACAAGCAGCAGAGGAAGAATGCGATGGATCATGGTGATGTGGCTGGGACACGACTAAACGAACGATACTCGCGATGTTGCGAGAAAATTAAAGGCCTCACAATAAGAACAATGCGAGGGAAAAACCGCGAAGATGCTCGGGGCCTGCCACCACTCGCTCACACCGCCCGTGTCACGCGCTTCCAAAAGAAGTCCAGCTCACGTGCCAGGACGCCCATCACCTGCGCGGGGGTAGCCTGGAGCAGGCCCGTTTCGGATTCCTTGATGATGCGCTGCATGGCGTAGAGGGCAGCCACGCCGGACGGGTCAAGATGGATGGCATCCACATTCGGACGCAGAACCTCAGGGAAGACGGTTCCGTGTTGCAGGATGGCCCAGCTTTGCTGCTCGCGGTCGGATTTGAACGTGGCGATCTTCAGTTTAGGCGCGGTATCGACCGCGTTCGTCTGCAATTCCACCATGCGTCCCGCTGCGAAACCCGCCAAAGTGCGCCAGTAGGGGCCGTCGGCGAAATTCGCGAGGCCAAAGATGATCTCCATGCCCTGCAACGACCAGCACATGGCATAGCGACCAGTCATGCCGGGCAGTTCGTGCTCGTTGAAACGCACAAGAGGGAAACGACGGCCCGCGAGGCGGATCAGGTCTGCCAGCCGGGAGTAATCCAGCGGCAGTGTGGCCGCCTCCGCGTTCATTTGCAGCCGCAGCGCTTCATAGCGGCCCAGCAGTGCATCGCGTTCAGCATCTTGGGTGGTCTGTGGCGCTTCGACCGTTGAAACGACGGCAGCAGCGGGTCCGGCAGTGCTGATGACACTGGCCAGACGAGAAACCACGGCATGCGCCGCAGGCTCAGGCGCAGCAGGCGGTGCCTGGCGGAGTTTTCCCAGCATCTCGCGAAGGTTTTCAAACGCGCCCGCCGAACTCGGAGAAAACTGAGTTTTGGAAGCAGCCTCGCCATCGGTGACTGCGACTTCTGCTTCCACGTCCTCCGGCAGCAGGCTAGGCGGCGGCAGATGGGTGCCATTGGTGCCTAGCAGCGGCTTTTCGAGCTGCTGCGGCAGCGCCGGCTGCGGCTCGGCCAGTCCTTCGGCCATGAGTTTCATCTCCGAGGTCGTCTGCGGGTCGAAGATCGACACATCTTTCGGCGCGTCCTCTTCCAGCAGTGTTTCCGTCAGCAGAGGCAGCGTGCCCGGCTCTTCCGGCTCAGCCTTGACCGGCATCATCGGTGCCACAGGCTGCGGCGAGGCCAGCGTCTGCTGAAAAAACTCCCACTGCTTCGCCGCATGGCGCAGGAAGGTGCGCGCCGAGACCGAACCCAGCGGCCTGCCGAGGAAATAGCGCTTCACATCCACAAAAGACTCGAAGTCGCGTAACTCATCTACCTTCACACCTGCGTGATCCAGACGCATGCGCAGCATCGTCGCGGCCTCCTTTTCTCCGATGCCACGCAGCAGCATCTGCGAAGCCGTGAGCCGGTCCTCCATCGCACTCGGCAAATGATGACCAAAGGTCGCCTGCCACACGTCCTGGTTCAAACTCAGCACCACATGCACGCCGTCCATCTCAGACATGTCCAGCAGCAGCGAGGCGATGCGCAGCCCCGCCTCGGGATTGCGGTAGTAAGCATCCAAATGATCCACCAGCAGCACCACTGGACGCCACAAACCGAGCAGCCGCAGCCAAGTGACGGGGCCTTCGTTCGATTCATCTGCGGCCAGCATGCGCAGCACAGCCATCTTGGACATGCCGCCGTCTAGCGCGTGGTTCAGCATGGCATGCACCCAGGATTCCAATGCGGCAGGGATCACAGGCACGCGCTTCATGGCCTGCTCAATCATCGGCTTGCGCAATTGTGCCTCATGCCGCCTCACCCAGTCGCCGATCAGCCTCGCTCCGCCGCTCTCATCAAAGACATCCACGGGATCACCGCTCAGTACACGCAGCGCCTGCTCCGGGTTGGCACATGGCAGCGCACCGCTTTCGATCAAACGCCGAACCAAGGAGGCACAAACACCCGCGCAGGCCTCACGCAGCTTCGTCCAGCCCTCACGCGGCGTTTCCGCCCGCGCCATCGACTCCAATCCGCGCACCGCCACGGCTGAGATGCCAATTTGATCCTCAAGTCGAAACGCCAGCGGCACCAGCACCACCTGACCGCCAGCAGCAGAGGCAAGGCGGCCTAGCAGATGCGTTTTACCATAGCCAGCGCGTGGAGCCGTCAGCAGCAGCAGCGGCTGCCCGCCCGCACGTCCCACGCTGCTCTGGCGCTCATCAATCGTTGCTGTCAACTGCCCCAGAATGTCCGCGTTCAAGCCCGGCACGGAGCGATTCTCCTCCACACCGAACGGACCCGCGCAGACATCGTCCGCGAAGGGGTTCAGCCGCTCCGGCGTGGAGAACGCGGGAGCTGGCAGAATGGAAGCCGGGGGGGACATTTCTGAGTTTTCCACAATGAATGAGGTTTCAGCGTTCTGAGTCGAGATAGTGAAGCTGATATTTATGCCAGACACCGGATTCCACAAAGTAAGTTTTTTGCATGACTGGCTTCTTTTCTGATACGGATAACTCGCCAAGTTCTGCCGCGTTAAGCCTGCATCCCTCATGAATCTCGCCCTCCGCCCTGCCACGCACGAAGCCCTCGAACGTTTTCGTCTTCGCCGTCGGCAGCTCCTGCAAACCCGCGCAATTCTCTGCGGCCTCGCGATCGCACTCGTCGCCTTCACATTCATCGCCTTGCTGGACCGCGTGTGGTTCATGCCAGATGCCATTCGTCCGTGGGTCTCGTTGCTGGTCTATGCTGGGGCCGTTTTTGCCGCGTGGAAGGTCGCTTGGCGCTTCATCGCACACGCAGGCGGCAAAGCGGGTGCCGCGAAACTCATTGAGGCAGCCGAACCAGCGCTGCGCGAGCGTATTCTCGCTGCCGTCGAACTCGCCGATCCTCGCGATGGCGTAAACGTGAAGGACTCCGTCGAGTTCCGCGAAAAATTGCAGGACGACGTGGCCGCTTCCGTCGAAGGCATCGACTGGAAGGCCAAGCTACCCACGAGTGCTCTCAAGCCATGGTTCTTAGCCGCCGGCGGAGCCGTGGCCGCCATTCTCGTGCTCAGCTTGGTGCCCGGGTTGCACCTCAGCGGCTTCCTTGCCCGTGCAGCGCTGCCTTTTGCCAATCTCGAACGCCCTGCGTCGCTCAAGATTCGCATCCTTGAGCCACTGCAAGCCAACGCTCTGGCTCCCATCGGCACCGAAGTACCGCTGATCATCGAAACCGAGGGCGCAAGCACCGAACTCGCCACGCTGGAGCTGCAAACCGAAGGCTCCAAGCCGCGCCGCAACGAACTTTCCACGGTTGGCACCCACCGGTTTGAAGGTGTCGTGCCTGTCGGTCAAAGCGACGTGCGCTACCGCATCCATGCTGCCGATGCCATCACACCCTGGCGCACGCTCAGTGCGCGTGCGCGGCCACGCATCGTTGAATTCAGCAAAACAATTGTCCCTCCTGCTTACACGGGAGCCAAAGAAACCCAGCTCACCGAGGACCATGGCGACCTCGAAGCACTCGACGGCTCCACCATCAAGCTCACGCTCAAAACCAACCAGCCCGTCTCGCAGAGCGACATCGTGATCAATCCCGACCTCAGTGAAAAAGTCAGCGTGGCAGCCACAAGCGACGACAACGGCCTGCTCACCACCGAGATCCCCGTCAAGGCCGCGAACGGCACCTGGCAGATCGCTTTGAAGTCCCTGGAAACCGGCTTCACCAACGAGGAAAGCACGCCCTGGCGCATCACCACCATTCCCGATCTCCCCCCCACGGCGCAGATCAACGAACCCACTGAACAGATCGAACTCCTCGCCGATGAAGCCGTGCGCCTCGCCGGTCTGGCCACCGACGATGTCGGTCTCGGCGGCGTAAAACTCTCCCACGCCATCAACGGCGCGAACTGGACCGAGCGTGACCAGCCTTTCACGAAAGGAACGAAAGAAGCACCGTTGCAGACCTTGCTGCCGCTCACCCCGCTCGGCGTGAAAACGGGTGATGTGTTGCTCATCAAACTCATCGCCATCGACCTCAAAGGTCAGAAGGCCGAGTCACCGCCCGTCCGCGTCATCATTCTCGAACAAACGATCGACCCGCGTCAGCGTGAATGGGCCGAATCGCAACGCCGCCTCGCGCAACGCGCCGAGCGCCTCAACGAGCAGACCCAGGAACTGCGCAAAGACCTCGACAAGGTGCGCAAAAGCGAGCGCAATGCCCGCAAAGACCCAAACGCGGCCAAGTACGAAGCCGAAAACGCCCTCGCCAGTGCCCAGGAAAAATTGGAGCAGGTCAAAACTCAGTCTGAGGAGCTTTGGAACGCCTTGAAGGAAGCCTCACGCGATGCCCCGAATCAACTCGATGCCTCTGAGGCGCAGCTTCTCGGCGAACGCCTCGCGCAGATGCGCCGCGAACAGCTACAAGACTTGGAAAAGCTCAACAGCCCTACGATTGAGAACCCTGAGCAGCTCAAACGTGCCGCTAGCGAGGCCTCATCGAATGCCAACCTCATCGCCGACGCCCTGCGTGCCTTTGCCGCCGAAGACACCGCCAAGATCGCCGCCAAAGAATCTCAGCAGCTTCAGCGCCAATCCAAGCTGCTCACCGAAACCGCCCTGCCCGCGAATCGCGATGCCGACCAGCGTCCGAAGTGGCAGGAACAGCAGCGTGCGCTCATGGCGCAGGCCAAGACGCTGCAAAAAGACCTCCAGCAGCTCGATGAAGCGCAAAAGGGCCGCAGCCGCAGTCAGTTGCAGGACATTGATAAAAAACTCACCGAAACCTCAGCCGACCTCGACAGCAGCCTCGACAAACCGGATCAAACCAAGAGCCCCGAGCATCTCTACGGCGCTTCTGACAACCTGCGCAATCGTTTGCAGCAAGCCGCCGATGTTAGCCGCAGCATTACCGAGCAAACCGCCAACGAGGCCAATCAACGCCGGGAAAATCTCGGCCGTCAGGACAATCCCGCGCTCGCCAAGCTCGAAGAAGCCAAGAACAACCTTGCCCTAGCCGAGAACGCCGCGCGTGATCCACGCCAGAACAAACGCAACGACCGCGACGGCCTCACACCCGCCGAAAAAGCCGAGAAGCAGCTCGCCGAAGCCGCTAAACAACTTCAGGACCAGGCTGAGTTGCGTGAGCAGAACCAGACCACCAACACGCAGGCCGCGCTCGACATGAACCGAGCCAGCCGCGCCGCCGATGAACTCGCCCGGCAGACCGCTGAGGCAAAGAAGATTCCCCTGCCCACGCAAGAAGAAGCCGAGAAGGCCCGCAAGAGCAACGCGCCACCTTCTGAAGCACAGAAGGCGATGACCAACTTGAAGGAGCAGGCGACGCAGCTCGCACTAGCCACGCGTGCGCTCGAAGCCGATGCTCTGGCACAAGACGCGACTCAAGCCCTCGAAGCCGCTCAAACCGCCGCGATGCAGCCGCAGAATCAGCAGGACCTCGCGCAAACCGCCGCACAAACCAAAGCCGCTGCGGAAGCGCTCCAGCAGATCCCGGACAAGATCAATCGCGCCCGCCTTGCCGAAGCGATGCAGCAAAAAGATCCGCAGGCCGCCAACAACCTGCGTCAGGCCGCGCAGCAAGCCAGCGACGCCTCACGCAATGCTTCTGAGCAGAGCAAACAGCTCGCCAATCAAGCCGCGCAGCAGCAGGCCGGTCAAGAACTGAACGCCCAGCCCGCGCAGCAGGCCACTGCCGAAGCGCAGATTAAGGCGAACGAGCTTGCCGCACAGTTACAGCCGCAAATTGACGCCGCGCGTGCTCAACTTGCCGCCATGACGCCCGAAGTCAGCGAGATGATGAAACGCGTCGCCGAAGATCTCAAAAAGACGCAGCAGGAGACGCAAACCGCCGCCAACGACGCCAAGGCCGAGAAGCCGGTGGAGCAAGTCGCCGAGAAAGCGCAAGAACTCCGCCCCGAAGCCGCCGAGAACGCTGAAAAAATGGCCGCGCTGCAAGCCGCGCTTCGCCAGGAGGCCAACGCCGCCAACCTGACCGAAAAACCCGAGGCCCAGCTCGCCCGCACGGCCGATGTCGCGCTCGCGCAGATGCAGGAAAAGACCCCGCAGATCGCGCAGAATTTGAAACAGGCCGCTCAAGCCACGCAGAGCAAGCCGCAACAGCAGGCATTGCAAGCCGCCGCCAATGCGCAGCAGCAAACCGCGCAGGCTTTGGAACAAATCGCGCAGAATATGCAGAAGATGGAGCAGGGCCAGCAACTCAGTGAAGCCGAGCAGGCCGCCATGCAGCAGATGGAGCAGGAACTTGGCGTGCAGGAGCCGCTAGACGAGGCCTACCAACGCGCCCAGGAACTCGCCGAGATGGCCAAGGACGCAAAACAGAATCCGCAGGCCGTGCTGGAAGCTTTGGAGAAGGAGCTGCCGAAAAATCCGTCCATGCAGAAAGCGCTGGCCGAAACCGTCAAGACCACGGCGCAGCAGGCCGAACAGGCCGTTGCCAAAGAAACGCAGCAGGCCGTGCAGAACGGCATGGCACAAAAACAGGCCGCGAATGATCTCGCCCGCGTCTCACGCCACCAGCAACGTCTGGGCGACAAAGAAGCCGCGCAGCAGGTCGCGCAGGCCAGCAATCAATTGCAGCAGGCCGCGCAACAGGCTGAAGCCGCGCAGGCCAATCCCGTTCCAAACCCACAAGCCGCACAGCAGAGCCAGTCCAACGCCGCGCAGGCAGCCAAAGCCGCCGAAGGCACCGCCAGCCAGACCGCGCCGCCCGTGTTTGCCTCTCCGCTGGAACAACTGCAAGGCCAAATGCTCGCGCAGGCACTCGATCAGCTTGATGCGCAGCTTCATCCGATGCAGAGCGCACAGCCCTCGCAAAACGGCCAACAGCAGCAAGCCGGACAACAGCAAGGCCAGCAGGCGCAGCAGAGTTTGAACAACGCACAGCAAGCGCAGCAGCAAAGCATGGCCGACTCCCGCAACCAAGGCCAGACACCCGGGTCCAAGCCTTCCCAACAGCAGATGGCGCAGAATCAGAAGCAGCAAGGCCAGAACACCCAGGCCCAGTCCGCCGAAGGCGGCAACCAGTCCACCGAACTCAAAGACGGCGTGCTCGGCCAGATCACCGTCCTCGTGAACGGCGACTGGGGCCACCTCCCGCAAAAAATGGCCGACGACCTCACCGAGGCCACAAGAAGCGAAGCCGCCCCCGAATATCGCGCCGCCATCGAAAGCTACTACAAAGCCATCGCGACGAAGGCGAAGCGTTGAGAAAGTGCAGGCGCACTAAATTCGTCGAAGCCAAAATAATTGGGGAATGATTTCGATACCGAGAAAAGAGGCCCCTTAGAGTTACAATAACTCAATGAGACTGACCAGCCCGACGAATGGCATCAGAGGCATGGCAGTGGAGGCCAGAAAAAAGGCGGGGAGGTGAAGAAAGGGGGCAATGCCCCTGAATCTTTTGGTGCTTGCTGGTCGGGCGCTTGTTTGGTCGCAATCCCAACCACCACGTCACCAGTGCCAACCGATGCTTCTTTTATCTTCGGTCCCCGAGCTCAATAGACAGCAGAAGAAATCCATTCTGCTGACTCGCGCTTCGTTTTGGCTCACAGCATCGGCTCGCTTGCTTGGCGGGCCAGTTCAACCTCATCCACGTAGGGTTTGCCGGTGATTTTTTCGATCTTTTCTCGGTTCTCGTCCTCGCTGAGTGGCGGGGCTTCCTCGCCACCACCTATCGCGGGGCCATGATAGGTCACATGCCAGGCCTGACGCTTCCAGCCGCCTTTGACGCGCTTGAAGGCGTAGTGCAACCGCGGTTTGCGGAAGCCAAAGCCGTCATGAATGGGACCGATGGCCAGTTCGACCTTGAGCGGCTCCTTTTCGGAGGTCTTTTTGATTTCGACCCTGGTTTGGGAGCCGTCACCTTCGAGTAGGAAGCGGTCGTTCTCTTCTTTGGTCAGGCCATCGCGGTGGAAGACATTGATGGACCAGTCGTAGGCGGGAAAAGTCTGGGCGATGTCCCACATGCTGGGTTCTTTGTCCTCCGGCAGTTCCACCACGTCCAGGATCACTGGTTCGGCCATGGCGGGCCGTTTGACCTGTAGCACGCGCTCCTCTTTGACCTTCTGGGCCCGCTGTGCTGGCGGCTTCAGCGTGTCGCACCCTGTGAGAATGAAAAGGCACAAAGTGGCGGTGAGCGGGATGATCCGGGTAGGCATGGCTGTAATAAGGTTCGTTTAATTGGCAGGATGCGGGCCAGATCAGCGAGAAGAAAATGACGATTTCATCACCCCGCAGGCCCTTTCCGGCGAGTCTGACACCGGCAGGGCTGGTGGCGCGGAGTTTTTCATCTTCTTTGCTAAAGTTTTACATCCATCTGACACAACGATTCAGATCTGTGCGAGTCTCCCAACAGATCTAGAGAGCAGCAACGGGCTGCGGATCGCACATTTCAGATAGTGGTTCCTGCATGGCTGTTGGTACACACTTCAAAAAGCCGGGGCGGATCAAGTGATCCGCCCCGGTTCTTTTTTTGCCCGTGGCCGGGAAAAGACGCATAAATCATTCATTATGAATCGCCTTGCTTACACTCCCGGACAGCCGTTCTGGCGGTTTGTGCCCCTGGCACAACAAACCACCATGAAAAACACCCCTGCGGTCGCCACCCTTGCTCTGACACTCCTCACAACTCTGGCACCTGCCGGCACAGTGAAAATTCCGGCGGATAAACCGGCGGCTACCGTGAACATCCCATACGACTGGGAGCCTGAGGAGGACGAAGGCGGCGTGCTGGCCGAGTCCCCTGACAATGTGGCGACGTTGTTCCTCGAAATCGTGGCCGACGAAAAAGAAATGGAAGCCGCCATCGAATCCAGTCTCGAATGGCTGGTGAAGGACCATGAGGTGAAGGTGGACGGCGACACCAAAGAGGAAAAAGACTTCAAAGACAGTTCAGGCCGTGAGTGGAGCCGCATTTCCTGGTCCGCTGAAAGCAAGGAATGGGGTCCGGCGGTCGTCGGCTTCCTCTTCTCTGAAGTGGGCGACGGCAAAGTGCTGACCATCACTTACTGGATCTCGAAGAAAGACAGTGAGAAAAGCCTGGAAACCCTCGGCAAGATCTTCTCCAGCGTGAAGAACGTCGAATAATCCCGCGTCTCCAAAATTCACGGGCGTGTCCGAAGCACCGGACACGCCCTTTTCATGACCTCACACCAAGAAAAACCTGTCAGGCCTCATGGCCTGACAGGTTCAGAAGGAAACAGCGCTGAAAGCGTGGACTACAGTTTCTTCACCTTAAAGCTGCGGTAGGCCACTGGATCACTGTGACCGGCGAAACCGATGTAGCCCTTGGTGTGGTCGAGACCCTTCGGCGGATGGGCGATCTGGCTGCGGTCGAAGGTGCTGATGTCCACGTCGAGGATCTTGGTGCCGTTGAGCGTGACCTTGATCTTCTGGCCCTGGATTTCGATCTCCTGGAAGTTCCACTCGCCCACGGGACGCAGGAAACCATGCTTGGCGCCGACACAGTGGTAGAGCGAGCCGTGATACTGCTCAGGCTTGAGGCCAGACTTGCCTGCGGCGGCCTGCTTCTCGTTGTAGCCATCGCTGTCGATGACCTGGAGTTCCAGACCGTCCGAGGCGGAGTGACCACCGAGCGGTGTGCGCAGGGCGATGCCGTTGTTGCCTGCCTTCGGCAGCTTGAACTCGACGCGGATGATGCCGTTCTCGAATTCTTCCTTGGTAAGGAGATCACCGCCCTTGCCCTGCTTGCAGACGACAGCGCCTTCCACAACCTCGTAGTTCTCCACCGCGCCCTGCCAGTTGCTGAGGTCTTTGCCGTTGATCAACTCGGTGAAGCCTTCGGAATCGGCACCCAGCGTCTTGTTCACCTCTTCGGCGGGAATTTCGCGGATGTACACATTCTTCCAGCGGATCTCGCTGCCGTGGGTTTGGAGCTGGATCGGGCCTTTCGCATAGACGGGATCAACCATCCAACCATTGGGCTTTTTTGCATCGCCATCCTTGGCCTCGACCTTGCCGTAGGCCTGGTAGCCGGCTTTGCGATTCGCGAAGAAGTTTTCCAGCACGGCATTTTTCACCACGACCTCACCATTGAAGGTGATGGTAACGCGCTCACCGATCATCCTGATGTGGAAGGTGTTCCACTCGCCCAGGGGCTTGTCCATGAGCTTGAGCGGATTCTTGCCCTCAGGGTTCTTGTTGTTCCAAAGACCACCTGAGCCGAAGGGCTTGCCGAGGGAGACGGCTTTTTCATCCTTCTCGGTGAAGTCCCAGATCTGCACCTGCGGGATGCCACGCAGGTAGATGCCGCTATCGCCGAGCGGGAGCATCTTGTAATCGACATACATTTCGAAGTCGCCGTAGTCCTTGTCGGTGGTGAGGTACAAGCCTTTGCCGTCGTTGACGAGTTCACCGTTCTCGACCTTCCAGTGCGCATTGAGGTGGTCGCCCTTGTCGTTGCCCTTGGCATCGGTGAGGCCGCCGTCGATGGACTTCTTTTTATAGGTGTCCCGTTCCTCGGGCGTCATTTTCCAGAGGTCGGCAGGATCCTGCGTGCCCCAGCCATACCAGCCGGAAAGGTTGTTGCCGTTGAACAACGCGGTGAAGCCTTCCGGCGGGGTGTTGTCGGCCGCCGAGGCCAGCGTGGCCGCCGCGAGCATGCAAGTGAGTGAGAGAGTGTGTTTCATGGTTGAATCAGGACTCAGGAGTCGCCTGCCGCGCAGGTCATCTTTCAGAGAACCCGGTGAACCCGACTTTCCGCTCGACACCTGCGATGAAAACGGGACGATTCGCCGCCATGAAATCGCTGCTCCGCCTTCTGACTCTCTGCGCCGGACTTTCCTGCACGACGCTCCCCGCCCAAACGCCCGAAGAATCCGCCGCTGGGGCCAAGGCACTGCTGCAACGTCTGTTTGCGCAGGAAACGAGCGCGGAGGAACTGCAAGCGCTCGTCAAAGAAGCAAACAAGGCCGGCATTCCGCGCCAGCAGATCATTGAGGCGAAGCTCGTCTGGGGGCTGCGCCACCAGGACACGGCTTTCCTCGTGAAAATCCTGCCAGAGGTCGAAATCCTCGCCGCCAGCTTTGACTCTGCCAATGCCGCGCTGCTGCCCAGCGCTGAGGCCGCGCAAGGCTTCATCTCTTACATCAAGGCGCTGAAAGCCGGTGAGGCGAAAGACGAGGCTGGCTTCAAAAACAACATCCTGGAGGCCATCTGGCTCAATCCGCAGCAGGCACCGGTGTTTCTCCAAAGCATCGAGAAATTTCGCCGGGAGTCGAAGATGGAGAGCCTCGTGGTCGATCTGAAAATCCCGCTCACGAATTCCATGGGCGAGGCAACCACGCTCCACGACCAGCTCGGCGGCAAAAAAGCTCTGCTGCTCGATTTCTGGGCCTCGTGGTGTGGCCCCTGCATGAATCTGATGCCCGCGCTCAAAAAGAAGGCCGAAAAACTCTCCGCCCATGGCATCGTCGTCGCCGCGATGAACAAGGACGATGAAAACGCCGAGTCCATCGCCGAACGCATCCGCAAGGAGCAGAACGCCACCCTTCCCTGGCTCGTGGAGCCGCCGGACCGGCCTTACAGCAAGGTCTTCGAGATCCAGTCCATCCCACGCATGATTCTGCTCTCCCCCGAGGGCAAAGTGCTCTTCAACGGCCATCCCGAAGACCCGGCGCTGTGGGCGGCGCTGAAAAAAATCGACGCAAGCATCGAAGCACCGGCTAATTGAGTGATGCCCGACCTCGCCCCGCTCCGCACGCTGCTGCAACGCCGCCTTGATCTCATCGCCGATCATGCGTTCCGTGATCGCGATGCTGCGGCGCATTTGGAAGCCTTGAAAACCGTCTCCGAGGAGATCAGCGCCGAGCATCAAAAACATCGCGCCCAACTGCCGCCACGGCTGAATCATTTCCTCACTCAGGCCAGCTTTTCGAAAGCGCTGGAATATCTCGATAGCTCCGAGGACTGAGCGCGTTGAAGTCGGACCATGAACCGACCTCTCCTGGCATTGCTGTGCCTTTCACTCGTCTCCGCCGCCGCTTTTGCTGCCGACAAACCCAACATCATCTTCATCCTTTGCGATGATCTCGGTTATGGCGATGTGAAATGCCTCAATCCCGAAGGCAAGATCGCCACGCCGCACATGGATCGTCTCGCCAAGGAAGGCGTGATTTTCACTGACGCGCATTCCGGCTCCAGCGTCTGCACCCCGACACGCTACGGCGTGATGACCGGTCGCTACGCCTGGCGCTCGAAGCTGCAAAGCAGCGTGCTCGGCGGTTTGAGTCCGCGTTTGATCGAGCAAGGCCGCCTGACCGTCGCCAGCATGCTCAAGGAGCAAGGCTACTCGACCCACTGCGTTGGCAAATGGCATCTTGGCATGGATTGGGTGCGCAAAGGCGAGGTCACCGAACTCGGCATCGAATCAGAAGGCCAGGTGAACAACGTC
>JBIKYB010000213.1:0-8773 GCA_044355475.1 Prosthecobacter sp. | reverse complement strand
CTTCGGGCCGTGAGAGCAGATAATCCAGCGCGCGCACGCCATCCCACGCAAACCACGCGCTGCTCGATTCCCCCACCAGCACCTGTTGATTCCCCGCCTGCGCGTGCTCGTAAGTCGCGTAGCCATAACGAGACTTCAGCGCATCCTCTGCACTCGGATACTGATAGCGCTCACCTTGTCCGGGCGGATCAAACACCAGCGCGACATAACCCTGATGCGCCAACTCCTGCGCCACCGCATTCTCCGCTTCGGCGCACTTGCTGTTCTCGGAGTGCCCGCAGCACACCTGCACGGCAGGCAGTGCTCCCGAGCGGCCTTTGGGCACGTAGAGATTGCTCGTGACGAGGAAACCGGGACGGCTTTCGAAGATCACTTTTTCGATGTGATACCCCTCACGCTCGACAACACCCATCACCCGCGCATTGAGCGGCGTCTTTTCCGGAGAACGGCCGAAGCACTCACGAATGCGCTCCCTCGCGGACTTCACATAAGCCTCAGCGTCCGCCTTTGTTTTCAACGCTGCACGTCGCAGATTGGCCTGCGTCTCGATGTCGCCCACTTGTTTCGCCAGCCAGTCCTGCATCATGCGCGGAAAGCGATTCAGTGGGGGCATCGCTGAAACGACTCCAGCCTTTGTCACTGACTCCGCCAACGCGAACTTGCTGGCAAGAAACCCACCCGCAACCATCGCCCCCGAGTCACGCAAAAATCTGCGACGGGAGGTGACCTCCAAAGAGAAAGAAGGGGTGTTCATGGTGAGATACTCAACGACTCGTTTCCAGGCTCAACGCCTCGCGAAACTTGGCGAGCGACTCCGGTTCTTTGCCCTGCGCAGCATAGAGGTGGCCAAAGGCCCGCAGAAGTCTGACGCGCCAGGAACACGCGAGCTGGCTGAGATCGCCGTAGGGTTTCAGCACTGCGTGAGCGGAATCGAACTCCAATGCATCGGTGTAAAGCTTCGCCAGACTGACCGTGGCGGTGAGCGGCTGCCAGCCGCTGTTGGTGCCGGTGATGGCGATGACCTCTTGATAAGCCGCGATGGCTTTAGGGTCGTCGTTGAGGTTATTGACATAGTTGTCAGCCAGCAGCAACAGGGCATCCACCTGAGGTGGCGCGAGCTTCAAGGCCGTTTGCAAGTCCGCTTCCGCGCGGCTGCCGTCCTTTGTGAAGGAGTAGATTTGCCCTCGCAATTGCAGCGCCTCAAGCGCCGTCTCGGTCGGCCATGCGGCAAAGGTTTCCCCGCCAAACTGCGTGATGAGTTCCTTCCACTTCCGCTCCTGATGCATGGCTCGCATCAGCCCGAGCTGGGCATCCGGGTCCGCCGTGTAGGCAGCATATTGCTCCGCGACATGGCCCGCCACCGCATCACCCTGATGGAAGAAAAAACGATGCCTCAGGGTGATACTCTGGCCCGCCGGGATCGTGTAATCACCCGTGTGCGAAGCGCAGGCCGGGCAATTCGCTCCTTTGGATGGAGCGCAAATCACCGTCTTGTGATCGCCGTAGTTTCCTTTGAAATGATCCGTGCCAAAGCGATTGGCCGTCATCAGCCCATAAGTCCGCGCGTGCCAGTGGGTGGGGAAACGCAAGTTCGCCGGGTGATCAAACATGGCGATACCCACTGTCTTGCCACTGGCATCCGGGCCAGAGTAGTCCGCCCACTCAGCGCGCTTGCCCCAGGTATCCGCGTTCTTGTCGCCACGGCTGTTGAGGATGGTGCCCGCGCCTTTGTTGCCCTTTTCATCTTCGACCGTCATCGTGCCCGCCACTCGCACCAGCAGCCCGCCATCTCGCTTGTCGCCAAACACGACCGGCCCATCCACCGCCTGTAGCTCGACATCGTAGTCCATCAGCACCTGGTGATGTTCCAGCGGCGTTAAAGCGAGGCGCACCTTCTCGCGGAGCACCAGCTTGCCATCTCCGAGCCACTGGTTCCAAAGGATCACCTCGCCGACCTTGCCCGACGTCACCTTCTCCATCTTCTCCAACTTCACCTCGGTCGTGTGGCCCGCCTTCTCCTTGCCGGGCGACCACCAAAAATTGAAGCCATTCACATCGCTGTGCGAAAATCGAATCGAGCGATGCCAGGGATGATCCTGCTCTTCCCCCGGCACGCCCTCCTTCATCGGAAAGTGCCGCGTCACGTTCTCACCGTTGGGTCCAATGACGGGATATAGAAACGGTGCCGCCCACTCCTTGTGCCGCCACTGGGTGAAAATCTGCCCGTCGATCTTCACCTCAATGCGATCCGGCATTTCAGCCACCGAGACCTCGGCGGCATCAAGTGCCACCAGCGGCATGAGAAGGAGGATGGTAATGAATGGAAGGACGTAGTGCATCGCGAACTTGAATGAATACACCCGCAGCGCTCACCTTTTTGCCATCCTCCGCTGTCAATTTTTGTCTGAAGGAAATTCCTTTGGCAGGCTGCCGCGTGCCGATGTGAGCCGCTCCGTGCAAGGAAATCTCTTTCCGTGCGCGTCCGTGTCCTTGGGTAGGCGCCCCACCAAGCAAATTCCATGCAAACGCGAATTTGTGCTTTCCACTTTTTTCACCGTGATTTGTAGTGGATGACTCAAAAACAATGGTTTGGATTTTTGGTGAGCAAGATGCAAGCGCATGTCAGGCGCATCGCTGATTTGTATGAGGAGCCGAGCTGAAATGGGTCACTCGCTGGCGTGGCCCATTCTCCCCAGTTCCGCCCACGCCCGCTTCTGGATCTCCAGCGATCCTGAGCGTCACCCCGCTTGCCTGTTTTCTTGAATGCGCTTTCCTGCGCACATGTGTGGCCGTCTGAACCAATTCGCCAAGATCCCCGCGCTTTCCATCGCCGGGCGGGCGCTGCGCATTGAGCGCCGCAAAAAGATGGAGCGTGAGGACAAACGTGCCGACGTGCCGGTGCTGAACAACATCTGTCCGACCGATTATGCGGACGTGTTGATGATGGAAAGCGGTGAGCTTGGCGTTGAACGCATGCGCTTCGGTCTGATTCCGCAATGGGCGAAAGGTGGCAAAGCCGAGGTATGGAAGAAGTTCATGCTCACCTTCAATGCACGCTGTGAAACGGTTTTCGACCTCGCCTCATACCGGCTACCTGTGCGTCAGCAGCGCTGCCTGATTCCGGTGCGTGGCTGGCACGAGTGGCCCGACCGCACCACGCCCTACTTCATCCATCGCGCTGATGATGAACCTGTGCTGCTGGCAGGCATCTGGGATGTCTGGGAAAGCCGTGATCCAGCAGACGCGGCTGGCGGTGCCATGGTCACTTCAATGAGCGTTGTCACCACGCCTCCGGGGCGCTACATGGCCAAGTTCCACGACCGCAGCCCGCTAATTCTAGAAGGCGAAAACGCACTCGCCTGGATGCAGCCTGGCACGCGAGACGACGACCTTCGCGCCTTCTTCAGTCCCTACGAAAGCGAGCAATTGGAGGCCTATCGGGTTTCCACTGCAGCCAACCAGGCCCGCAACAAAACTGAGGAGGTGCTGCAACCAATCGCTCCCCCTGTTCCACAAGCAGGGGATAAGCCGGTCAAAGTCGAAGAAGTGGATTCCGACTTGAAACTGTTCTAAAGAACACTATACAGGCGGCATGATCAATGCCCGTCAACACCGCGCCCTGAACCTCCTTTGGATTTCCCAGGCTCGCTCTTGGATTCGGCATCAGGTCCCCTTGCTTGGCAGCATCATCGCCGGCAAGCCCGATGCCGTTGATAGTCGCATGGACGGCTGCATCGACATCGACCCCACCACCCTGCGCCTGCCCAAGAACGCCCGTACCTTTGCGCTGAAGGTCCGGGGTGATTCCATGCGCAACGCCGCCATCCTGGAGGGTGACATCGTCATCATGGAATTTCGCGAGGCGAAGCATGGCGACATCGTGGCAGCGCTCATTGATGGTGAAACGACTTTGAAACGCTTTGTGGTGCATAATGGCGTTCCATATTTGCGCGCCTCGAATCCCAAATATCCCGATTTGATCCCGGCGCGGGAACTCGTCATCCAGGGCGTGCTGATTGCGCTCCTGCGGCTTTCCGAGAGGTGATGCACGATGATTCTGCACTTCGATGCGGATGCGTTCTTCGCTTCCGTCGAGCAGGCCGCCGATAAAAAGCTGCGGGGCCGCCCGGTGGCTGTGGGCGGTGAGCGGCGCGGCATCATTGCCTCCGCCAGTTATGAGGCGCGGAAGCTGGGCATCTACACGCCCATGCCCACCGCACGAGCGAAGAAGCTCTGCCCCGGCCTCATCATGCTGCCCTGCGACTTCGACAAATACGAGCGCTTCTCGCACCTCATGTTTTCGTATGCCTATGATTTCACGCCCATCGTGGAGCAGGCCTCCATCGACGAATGCTATCTCGACCTGCACGGCGCACGGCAGACCAAGGCCAGTGACACCGCTGCCAAGATGCAGCAGGCCATCGCCCAGAGTTTGAAGCTGTCCGTGTCGGTGGGCGTCGGTGCGAACAAGCTCGTCTCACAAATTGCCAGCAAGCTGCGCAAGCCGCATTGCTTCATCGAGGTGGCTCCAGGGCATGAGCAGGGCTTTCTCTGGCCGCTTGAAAACAAGTGGCTGCCCCAAGTCGGCCCCCAGCTTGCCGCCAAGCTCAACACCGCCGGGCTGCGCATGGTCGAGCACATCGCCCGAACGCCCGTGGATGAACTCTCGCTGCTCGTCGGCTCTGGGGCATCAGTGCTGCATGACTACGCCCTTGGCAACGATCTCCGCCCCGTGGTCTGCGATGCACCCGCTGCGAAGAGCTACGGCGAGCAGGAAACCTTCCAGCAGGACACCACCGACACCGCTTTCATCATCGCCCGTCTGCGGGCCATGGCCGACACCCTCATGCGTCGCGTGCGCGAGGATGGCAAAAGCATCCGCACCGTGACCTTGCGCCTGCGCTACAACGACATGGACGAGGTGACGCGCTCCGCCAGTCTCGACGAGCCTACAGACTTGGAGCACGACCTATATCCGCTCCTGCAAGCCATGCTCACCCGTGCATGGGAGCGCCGTGTCAGTGTGCGTCTCATCGGTCTGCGCTTCACCAAGATCTATGAGAGCGGCTTCTGCAATGTCCTGCCGCTGGAGCAGTCCGACATGAAACGCGAGCGCCTGCACACGCTTTCCCTCATCGTGGACGATCTCCGCCGTGGCAATCGCAGCATCATGCGCGGGCATGATCTCTGGCTTTCGCAGCACAAACAATCTCCACGGCAAACCCTGCCCAAGCCGCAGCTCGTCACCGATCCGACCGCCACCACCACGAACCGCGTCTTACGTGAGCGTCCCGGTTCCGGCCCGCAGATCATCACCCGCCACGCTGAACGTCTCGCGGTGCCTGCGCTGAATGTGAAAAGCTGTTTCAGCTTCCTCGACTCGACTCTCACCATTCCCGCCATCATCGCAGCCGCCGCCGCGCACGACATGCCCGCCGTGGCGATCACAGATAAGAACCTGCACGCCGCTGTGCCGTTCTTCCAGGCTGCCACTGCCGCCGGGATCAAGCCCATCATTGGCGCTGAGCTTTGCTGCGATAAGAAGCCGCTGCTCGCCTATGTGCAGAATGTGTGCGGCTACCAGAACCTCTGCCGGCTGCTCTCGTTCAACAACGACGCCTGCATCACCCAGTCGCAATTGCATGATCATCGCGAGGGCTTGATCCTCTTGGCTGCCGACAGCAGCGAGGTGGCATTGCCTGAAATACGCTACCACAAAGCGGAGGACAAAGTGTTCTTCGACATCGTGCAGAGCATGAAGACACTCACCCTGCTGCATGAGAAGCACGCGATGAAGCGTCGCGGTGACTTCGCCTTCCACCCGCCGGCGGAATGGTGTTATTCAGCCACCGCCATGCAGGCCGCGCAGGACATCGCCGCACAGTGCGAGTTCACCTTCGATTTCAAAACGCTACGCTTCCCGCGCTACACCCCGGCAGATGGCTCCACCCCGGCCGCCATGCTGTATCATCTCGCCCATGCCGGGCTGACAAAGCGCTACGGTGCCAGAGCCAGTCAGCACAAGACCCAGCTCTGCGAGGAACTCTCCATCATCGCCGAAGTCGGTTACGAGGAATACTTCCTCACCGTCTGGCATTTGCTCCAGGAGTGCGCAGGGCAGGGGATTGGCTGGATCACCCGTGGCAGCGCGGCCGACTCTCTGGTGTGCTACTGCCTCGGCATCAGCAACGTCTGCCCGATCCGTTTTGAGCTCTACTTCAAGCGCTTCCTCAACCGCGACCGCATGGCGCTGCAAAAACTGCCCGACATCGACATCGACTTCGCTCACGACCGCAAAGACGACGTGGTGCGCCTCCTCCTCGACCGCTACGGCCCCGAGCACGCCGCCATCGTCGGCGGGTTCAATACCTTCCAGGCACGCTCCGCCTTTGGCGATGTCGCCAAGGTGCTCGGCGTCGCCGAAAACGAAATCCGCCGCCTCACCGAGCACATGCCGTGGACGGATGCTCGTCATGCGGCTGATGCCGTGGCGATGTCGCGTGAGTGCGATCACTCTGCTTGGCAGGAGGAGCCGCTGCGCACGGCCTTGCTCATGGCGGGCATGCTCGATGGCTTCCCGCGTTATGCCAAGATGCACCCCTGTGGCGTCGTGCTTTCGCGTGATCCCATTCGTGATCAAACGCCCACCTTCATCAGTTCCAAAGGATGGCCCACCACGCATTTTGACATGGATGCCGTCGAAGCGGTCGGCCTCATCAAGCTCGACATCCTCGCGCAGGGCGGCCTTGCCGTATTGCGGGACACGCAGATCACCCTGGGCTCTCAGGGCAGGGCATTGGATTTGCAATCTCTCGAAGTCGGCACCCGAGGCGGCACAGAGCAGCCCGCCCGCACCGAACCCGTCGAACCGTGGAGTGATCCCGGCGTCTGGCGCATGATCGCCACCGGGAATGCACGCGGCGTGCATCACATCGAAAGCCCTGCCATGACCAGCCTCGCCTGCATGGCCGATGTGCGCGACATCGACCGCCTCGTGGCAATTGTATCCGTCATCCGCCCCGGTGCGGCCAATGGCCTCAAAAAGGCTCAGTTCGCACGCCGTGCTCAGGGCCTCGAACCCGTGGACTACACGCATGACAGCCTCGCCCCCGTGCTGCGCTCCACCTTTGGTGTCGTGGCCTATGAGGAGCACATCCTTCAAATCTGCGAAGCCTTCGCGGGTCTCGCTCCCGGTCGTGGCGATGTGTTGCGCCGTGCCTTGGTCAAACAGGACAGTGCCAAGATCAACGAAGTGAAAGTCGAGTTCATGGCGGCAGCGAGGGAACGCCGACGTGATGCCCGCAGCATCGCCTATGTCTGGGATCTTGTGGCCGGGTTTCAAGGTTACGCCTTCTGCCGTGCTCACAGCACCGCCTATGCCGTCGAGGCGTATCAGGGAGCCTATGCCAAGCACTACCACCCGGCTGAGTTCATGGCCGGAGTGCTCACGAATGGCAAAGGGTTCTACTCCTCTTTGGTCTATACCCTGGAATGCCGCCGCCTTGGGATTGGCTTCCTGTCTCCTGATGTGAATGCATCCAATGAGGCCTTCACAGTGGAACTTTCCGAAGCACAGAGCGGCACACCTGCAGCTCCCCTGGGCAAAGCGATACGCCTACCCTTGCGTGCCATCAAGGACTTGGGTGAATCAACCCTCGCCCGCTGGCGCACCGAAATTGCCCGTGCTCCCTTTGCCAGCGTGCGGGATTTCTGTGAGCGTGTTCGCCCCGAAGGAACGGAGACATTAAATCTCATCCGGGCCGGTGCCTTTGATTCACTCGGCGGCAACCGCACCGATCAGTTCTGGCGTTGTATGCACAGCTCGCGTGATGTGAATGCTGGTGCCGACTGGCTTTTCCGCGACAGCCGCGAGGACAAAATCCGGGCCACCTTCCGCGAGGAACCGACGCTGCTGCAAAAGCTCCACGATGAGATGGAACTCTTCGGCTACACCATCACCGGACATCCTCTTGACCTGCATCCCCACGTCGCCTGGGACACCTACTGCCCCATCGCCGACCTGCACCGCTACCACGGCCAGCGGGTCACCGTCTGCGGCCTCATCATCGTCAGCCGCAGCCATTTGCAGCAAAACGGCCAGCCCATGAAGTTCATCTCCATCTGCGACCGCACCGGTATCGTCGAATGCGAAATCTTCTCCGCCGCCTACCGAGTTTATGGCCTCAAAACCGTCCGCTATCCCGTGGTGCAGATCACAGCCGAGGTGAAACCCTTCGATAACCTCGCTGGCTACACGCTGGATGTGCTGCGGGTGGAGCAGCCCAGAACGGTTTCTGGCGAATAAAATGCCGTATCCCCCTGTAAATGTCTCACCCCCGGTGGTAGAAACAGTTTCAACTGCCATGAAACGAAGCGCTCGTGATTTTATCCGTTCCACCACAACCCTGCTTGATCATGTCCTGCCAACACTCACGCAGGAAGAACAGCACGAGCTGCTGGATGCGGTGGCGGGCGAGATCGAGGAACGGCTGGATGCTTTGATGGAGGCTGTCGAATCATGAACGACCCCGTTGCCATCATCAGTGACATCCATGGCAACCTGCCCGCCTTGCAGGCGGTCATCGCTGACATCGAACAGCAGGGCATCCAAGAGCGGGTGTGTCTGGGCGACATCGTGGGTTATGGCGCACAACCGTCTGAATGTATTGAACTGCTGCTGGCAAAGAATTTCCAAGTCCTCATCCAAGGCAACCATGATGCCTACGTTGCTGCCGAGGAAGATCCACAGGGACCGAGTGAGGAGGTTAAACAA
>JBIKYB010000003.1:0-58485 GCA_044355475.1 Prosthecobacter sp. | reverse complement strand
ATCGCCCGTCCAGCCGCCGTCCAGCACGTGGCTGAAGCCAAAGATGCGATTCCCCGGCGTCGCCGACGGCAGTGACTGCCAGCTTTCGTAATTGTCCCGCGGCCCACAGAAGCAGACCACGCGGTCCACCTTCTGATGCTTCGCAAATCGCGCCGACGTCGTCGCGCCGTGAGAGGCACCGGAGAGGATCACCTTGTTCCAGTCCAGGCCTTTGCCATCCGCGCTGATGAACTGCTTCCACTTGCCCTCGGGATGCTCCTTGGACAGCCATTTCACGAATTGAAACGAGCGCTCCATGATGCTGTCCGGCTGCGGGATGCTCACCAGATCACTGCGATCCTCGCCGATGGACGCTTCGAGACGGATGTCGCCCAAAGTCTTGCCATCATCGCGTCGTGCGGCCGGGATGATGCCGAACCACTTGTTCGCGTAGTGCACTTGGATCGCATGCAGCCCGTAGCTGTTCAGCCGCTCGAACAAACCCGCATTGTGCCCCATCAGCCAAATCACCAGCTTGCCCTGCGCTTTCACCTTCGTGTCCACGCTCGCGTTCTGCATGTCCTGCGGCTTGCCCTTCTTGTCCGTGAACACGAAGTCGATCTCAGGATGCTCCTTGGCACGCGGATCAATCTCGCTCGCTCGTTTAGAGATGGTTTCGGCAGCATTTAAGCTGACCGAAAATGCCAATAGGCAGGTGATGATGTTCTTCATAGTTGGTTAGGATTCAAAACGACGACCGGCTGCATACGAACCCACGCTGCGGATCGTCGCGCCGTCGGCTTTCGTCTGAGTGAGCGCCTTCTGCACGCGCGGATCGGCCTCGGAGCCTTCGATCTCGATGTAGAAGCGATACTTGTTCGGCTGGCCGCGAATCGGGCGTGATTCGAGACGCTTCATGTTGATGTCGTTCTCGCTCAACGGCGTCAGGAAGCGGCACAGGCTGCCGGAGCGGTCCGGCAGCTCGACCACGAGCGCCGTGCGGTTGTGTTCGAGAGACGGCGTGTTCGCCGCATGCCCGATGAGATAGAACTGCGTGATGTTCGGCACCTCGCCAGCGATCGGAAAATGCAGAATCTGCAAGCCATGCCGCTCGGCGTTTTGACGCGGCCCAATCGCAGCCGCCCCGGGTGTGGCGACGGCTTTTTCAGCCGCTTTGGCCGTGCTGGGCTCCACGACGCGTTTCACGTCAGGGTAGTTCGCCTTCAACCAGTCATCGCCATGATAAAACGGCATCGCATGCGAGTGGATCGAGGTGATCTGCTCCCCTTCCCGGCCCAGCAGCGCCAGTTTCACATCCAGCGTCAGTTCTTCGAGTACACGCAGCTCACAGCGCGCATCCACCAGCCGGTCCACGGTGTCGATGATGAAGCCGCCGGACGAATTTTCGATGGGAACGATGCCCAACGCCTCGGGATTCGAGGCCAGGAAGTCGAATACATCGCCCACATTGTCCCGCAGGCTCACCGCCACGCCCGGAAAGCGCATCTGCGTGATCAGATGCGAAAAACTGCCCTCAGGACCGAGGCAGGCGATGGTTGGCGGCGGGTTCATTCGGGCTGCGCATGCTGTGGTGGTGCGTGCGTGTGGTCAAGCTGTGTCCGCTCGGTTCGTAGCGGAAGGCGTCAGCATTCCGACGAGCGTTCCTGCTTTCACGCCATCTCCAGAAGGCATGCTGACGCCTGCCTCTACGGGGAACCTCAGGTCGGGCTGGATTTCGGCGTGCGCTCGCGTTCCTTTCCGCATGCGTCGCCGTTGGAAATCCATCCTCATCACCCTGCTGCTTCTCACAGCAGTTGGCTGGTGGGGTGTGCCGTGGCTCGTGCCGCTGCCGGAGGCTCTGCTGCAACCGCCGCCCAGTTCCACGCTCTACCTCGCCCGTGATGGCACACCGCTGCGACATCTGCTGAACGAAGACGGCACACGCTCCGCGCCGCCGGTGAAGTTCGCAGAGATTCCGCCGACGCTCGTTCACGCGATGCTCGCCGCCGAGGACAAACGCTTCTTCTCCCATGGTGGCGTTGATCCTTTGGCCATCGCACGCGCCGCCTGGGACAATGCGCAGGCGAAGCGTGTCGTTTCCGGTGCCTCGACGATTCATCAGCAGCTCATCAAAAACACCACGCCGCGCTCCGGCAAACGCACGCTGGGGGTCAAGATCGTCGAAGCCCTTCAAGCACGACGCCTCGCGATGTCCTGGAGCCGCGAGGAAGTGCTCTCGGCTTACCTGAACCGCATTTCCTTCGGCAACCTCATGACCGGAGCCGCTACGGCTGCCTCGGGTTACTTCCACAAGCCGCTCGGCGATCTCACACCCGCCGAATGCGCGCTGCTCGCCGCGCTGCCGCAGTCGCCGAGCCGTTTGAATCCGTTTCGCAGCCTGGAAGCCGTTTTGCCGCGCCAGCGCCGCATTCTTGATCAGATGCACACGCTCGGCTGGCTCGATGACGAGACGCATCGTGTCGCTTTGAGTCAAACCATCGTGCTGCAACGCTTCAGCGGCGGATTTGAGGCTCCGCATGCCGTTGAAATGCTGCGCGGCGTTTCCGATACCACCACGATCCGCACCACACTCGATGCCACGCTTCAGCAGCAGGTCGAAACGATCATCGCACAGCGTTTGGAGTCGCTTAAAGGCCGCCATGTCTCGCATGGGGCCGTCGTCGTGATCGAAAACGCCACCGGTGCCGTGCTTGCACTCGCTGGGTCGCGCGATTTCTTTGCGAATGAGGGCGGTCAGATCAATGGAGCCTGGGCACCGCATTCCCCCGGCTCGGCGATGAAGCCGTTTACTTATCTGCTGGCCTTCGAGCGCGGCGCGACGCCCGCCAGCATTGTCGCCGACCTGCCGGTTGAGTTCGCCACGTCATCTGGCACCTATCGGCCGGAAAACTTCTCCCTGCGCAGCTTCGGGCCGATGACGTATCGAAACGCGCTCGGCAATTCGCTCAACATCTCCGCCGTGCGTGTGCTCGATTCCATCGGCGGAGCGGAAATGCTGCTGCCGAGGCTGCGTGAACTCGGTTTGACCACGCTGAACGAAGACGCCGCGCATTACGGCCTCGGCCTCACCATCGGCAATGCTTCCGTGCGCTTGATCGAACTCGCCAACGCCTACGCTTGTCTCGCTCGACTTGGGCGTTTCAAGCCGTGGAGTTTGCGCAGTGATTCTCCCGCAACGGAAGAACGCCGTCTTCTCGGCGGAAACGAGAGCTGGCTCATTGCTGACATTCTCAGCGACAATCAGGCGCGTGAGATGGCCTTCGGCAGTTACTCGGTGCTGCGTCTGCCGTTCAAGTGCGCCGTCAAAACCGGCACCAGCTCCACCTTTCGCGACAACTGGACGCTCGGCTTCACGCGCGAGTTCACCGTCGGGGTCTGGGTCGGCAATTTCGACAACACGCCGATGCAGGACGTCAGCGGCGTCACCGGCGCGGGGCCGATCTTCCGCGATCTCATGCTGCATCTGCATGAAAAACATGCGGCGACGTGGTTTGACCGTCCTGCGGCCATCACGCATGCCCGCATTGACCCGCGCACCGGCAAACGCCTCACACCGCAGACGCCGCCCTCACGTTTGAGCCGCGAGGAGTTCTTCATCGCCGAAAAGATGCCGCCGGTGGCCCAAACCAGCGATTACGACGCCCGTGGCCGTGCCATCTTGCCGCGTGAATACGCCGCGTGGATTCCCACCAGCGCCAACTGGCTCGGCGATCTCGTCACAATCGCCGAAACGGATACACGCCCGCAGCTTCGCATCACCAATCCCATCCCCGGCACCGTCGTCATCCTCGATCCCGACATCCGCAACAGCGGCAACCGTCTGCTGCTGCAAGCCACTGGCGCGAATCAGCCGCGCTGGAACTGTGCGACGCTCGAACTTCACATGGAAGGCGCTCACACCTTCGCCATCCTCAAGCCTGGCAGGCATGAGATCGAACTGCGCGATGAAACGAGCGGTTTGAGCGCGAAGACGTTTGTGATCGTGCAGGAGGAGTGACGCTTTCACGATCCCGAAGGGATCAAAGAAATTAGCCAGGGGTCGAACGACCCCTGGATCAACGAAAACACCACGCATCTTCAAGGTCGCATCCTGGAGGCATGCGGCATTGGGAAAACGAAGCTGTTCGAGCATTCCAGGGGCGGCGTCTGCTTCGCAGCCTTGCCCCTGGCTACCATCTTTGATCCCTCCGGGATCATCTATCTCGGCAACATGCTTGCTACTGACGCAGCTTGCAGTGAGTTTGGGGCCGAATGGAGATTGCCAGATTCACTGAGAACTTATCCCGCGCCTCTCAGCAGGCGTTTGAATTTGCCGGACGCTATGTTTCAAACAAACTGCCACATTCGTTTCGCTACTTCGTATGCCTCAACCAATCGTTTGATGAAAATCCGCTGGAGGTAAGTGAACACATTTACCCAGACGATGTGGCAAAGCATGGCGAACGAGTTGGACCCATTCTTGCGGGAGAAGTGGTTTCATTGCTCTGTCGGGAAGAGCGTGTTCCAGAATGGATCGATGTCATTCCAGAACAGACTGACGGCACCCATCTTTACTTCCGACTCGACTGCTGTGGCCGGTTTACGGATCGAGATGAGCTTCTCTACTACCGTGATTCTGACAGATCACCCTTCGGCTGCAAAAGTCCCATTTTCCCTCCACGCTGGTCAGGTGGAGATGAGCGTTTCGATCTGAACTGGCATCTCCACCGAACGAGGAAGTGAGTTCCAATCAAGAATCACTCCCCCAGCCTCTCTCGATACACCCTCCGTGCGTGCTCAAACGCCGCGACGGCATCATCATGCTCCTTCGGATCGATGAGCGCCTCTTTCTGTGACCAGCATTGATCGACGCTCTTGAGGCACCCTTCGAGGCTGCGTTGCATAAGCCATGGCGGACTTCGTGAGACGGAAAAATCTGGGACTGCGGCTTTTCAGTCTGACGCGGGTGCTTATGCTGGGCGCATGGATGAAATCTCGACTCTCTTTGGCCGTGTGGGCGAAACGAAGCTGCGTGGCATGGTGACGGCGTTTTACCGGCGGGTGCGGGTGGATGACTTGATCGGGCCGATGTATCCGGCGGATGATTGGGAGGGCGCGGAGAAGCGGCTGGCGGACTTCATCGTGTATCGCTTCGGTGGGCCGCAGACCTACATTGAGGAGCGGGGGCATCCGCGTTTGCGGGGGCGGCACCTGCCGTTTTCCATCGGTGAGGCGGAGCGGGACCGATGGATGAAGCTGATGGGCGAGGCGATGCAGGAGGTGGAGATTCCGCCGACGGAGGTGCCGGTGATCGGAGCGTTCTTTGGACAGGTGGCGGACATGATGCGGAATCGCGGGTGATGAATCGCCGCTTGTCAGGCGGTGCTGCCACAGGATGGTGAAGGCATGAAACGAAAACTCTTCGTGGGTCTGGCGGCGGTGGCGCTGCTGCCTGCATGCATGATTTTGAACGTGACCCAGCTCAGCAACGAGCCGGTGGACTTTGTGGGTGATGTGAAGCCGATCCTGGAGTCGCGCTGCCTGGAATGCCATCACAGCCGCTATGTGTTTGCCGGATTGAACCTGGAGACGAAGAAACTGGCGATGAAGGGCGGGCGCAGCGGCCCGGTGATCGTGCCAGGAGCGCCGCAGCAGAGCCTCTTGTACAAAGTGCTGCTGCTGGGGCATGAAAACCCCATCGCCATGCCGCCGACGCCGGAAAAGCTGGAGCGTGAGCATGAGCAGATCATCCACGACTGGATTCAACAAGGTGCGGAATGGCCGGAGGGCACGCGTCTGGTGCCGCCGCAGGACTGGAACCGCAAACGCTCGTAAACGCTCATGGAAAAGACCCCGGTGCTGGTGCTGGCCCCGCTGCCAGATTTTTTGATGGAGCCGCTGCACGCGGCGCATGTCTGCCACGATTACTTCCACGCGGAGGACAAGAACGCGCTGCTGAGGGAGGTCGGGGCGGAGATTCGCGGGATCGTGATGGCGGGAGGCAGTGTGTCTCCCGTGCCATTGCTGGAGCGGCTGCCGGGGCTGGAAATCATCAGCGTGTTTGGTGTGGGTTATGACGGCGTGCCGGTGGACTGGTGCCAGGGCCACGGCATCCGCGTGACGAACACGCCGGACGTGCTCACGGAGGACGTGGCGGACACGGCGAGCGCGTTGGTGTTGATGACGAGCCGGCGTCTGGTCGTAGCGAACCGCTTCTTACATGCCGGTGCATGGACGCAGGGGCCGTTCCCGCTGGCGCATGCGCTGCGTGGGAAGCTGGCGGGCATCGTGGGCCTGGGGCGGATCGGCAAGGCGATCGCGCATCGGCTTGAAGCACACGGGATGAGCGTGGCGTATCACGGACGCGCACGGCAGGAGGTGGCGTGGGAATATTTTGAATCGCTGATCGAACTGGCCGAGGCGGCGGACTTTTTGATCGTGGCCTGTCCGGGCGGCGCGTCGACGAAGCATCTGATCAACGCGGCGGTATTGGCGGCGCTGGGGGCCAAGGGCACGCTGATCAACATCGCGCGCGGCTCGGTGGTGGATGAGGCGGCACTGATCGCGGCGTTGCAAAGCGGCACGATTCGCGGCGCGGGGCTGGATGTGTTTGAAAACGAGCCGCAGGTGCCTGAGGCGCTGATGCAGTGCGAGAACGCCGTTTTGCTGCCGCATCTGGGCAGCGGCACGCATGAGACGCGGCGTGAGATGGCCCGGCTGGTGGTGGAGAATCTGGCGGCGCATTTCAGCGGCAAGCCGCTGCTGACGCCGGTGTGCTGAAGTGAGGCTCGGGGCGGTGGCCCACTGCCCGTTAGTTAACCAGAATTTGCCGCAGATTCAGGGAAGCCACAGATTTCATTTCTAACTCAGGCGATCTGTGGCTTTCCTGAATCTGTGGCAGAACTCTTCAGGCCGACCATGATTTTGATTTAATGGCAGTGGCTCGGTCACCCCGCTCCTTGGGCGTCCTGGCGCAAAGGCTGCTTGCCCTTCGTCAGGCAGCCATTACTAGAAACGCATGTTCAAGATCATCCTCGGAGCTTTGCTTGCCGCCACTGCGGTTTTCGCGTGGGAGGCGCTGTCGTGGTCGGTCCTGGGCTGGCATGAGAATGGATTCCGCTCGTTTCGTGACGAGGAGGCGGTGGCCGAGGTGATCAAGGCGAACGTGACCTCGGGGCACGGCATCTACCTGCTGCCCGCGATGGAGGAGGCGCCGAAGGTGGCCACAGCGGAGGAGAAAAAGGCGTTTGAGGAGAAGCAGGCCCAGGCTCTGGAAAACGGACCGTATGTTTATGCGATCATCCGCCCAGGCCGAGGCGAAACGAGCATGGGGACGAGCATGATCCTGAGCTTTGCCCGCAGTTTCATCTGCGCGTTGCTGGTGGCGGCGCTGCTGAGCCAAGTGGCGTTGTTTTATCCGGCGCGCATCGCGTTTGTGGCGGCGGCGGGCCTGTTTGCCGGGCTGACGAGCGATCTGCCGATGTGGATCTGGTTTGAGAACCCGGCGCGGGATACGGTGGTGAACATCGCGGATCATGTGATCGCGTGGATCATCGGCGGCGCAGTTCTGGGGATTTTTGTGGGCAAGGACCCGGTAGCGGAGCGGTAGGGATGAAGCGCACGCGTCTTTGCGTGCTGCATTCTGCGTCCCGCTGAACGTCGTTTGAGGACATGGCCGCTCCTTTGGCCGCCGGATGAAGCATTCGTGCGCCTGGAGACGGTTTTCCTCGAGGACGCGGAAAAACAGCATGCGGGACGCGTGCGCTCCACAAAAAAGCGGCCCGGAATTGCTTCCGGGCCGCGTGGGGGTTTTGGGTTTTCGATCCGCGCTGCGGGTTGGGTCACAGCGCGGTCAAAGGGGGGGGAACGAGTTGGAAAACTCGTTCTACGGCATTACATCATGCCGCCGTGGTCGTGAGCGTGGCCGGCATCGGCTTTCTCTTCCTTCGGAATGTCAGAGATCAGGCATTCGGTGGTGAGGAGGAGGCCGGAGATGGAGGCGGCGTTCTGGAGAGCGCTGCGGGTCACCTTGGCTGGATCGACGACACCTGCCTTGATGAGGTCTTCATACTTGGCGGTGGCGACGTTGTAGCCGTGGTTGCCGGTGCCTTTCTTGACTTCGGCAACGATGAGAGCGCCTTCGACGCCTGCGTTGGCCGCAAGCTGACGGAGAGGAGCTTCGATGGCACGAGCGACGATTTCAGCGCCGGTCTTTTCGTCACCGGTGAGACCGAGGTCGCCGATGGAAGCCTGAGCACGGATGAGGGCGACACCGCCCCCTGGGACGATGCCTTCTTCGACGGCCGCACGGGTGGCGTGAAGGGCGTCTTCAACGCGGGCTTTCTTTTCCTTCATCTCGGTTTCGGTGGCAGCACCGACGTTGATGACGGCGACGCCGCCGGCGAGCTTGGCGAGGCGCTCCTGGAGCTTCTCACGGTCGTAATCGCTGGTTGTTTCGGCGATCTGATTCTTGATCTGGGAAACGCGTCCGGCGATGGCGTCGCTGCCGCCTTCACCTTCAACGATGACGGTATTTTCCTTGCCGATGGTGATGCGCTTGGCACGGCCGAGGTCGGTAAGCTCGATGTTCTCAAGCTTGATGCCGAGGTCTTCGGTGATGCAGCGGCCGCCAGTGAGGATGGCGATGTCTTCGAGCATGGCTTTGCGGCGATCTCCGAAGCCAGGAGCCTTGACGGCCACGATGTTGAGGGTGCCGCGCAGCTTGTTCACCACGAGGGTGGCAAGGGCTTCACCTTCGACGTCTTCGGCGATGATGAGGAGGGGCTTGCCGGAGCGAGCGACCTTCTCAAGCAGAGGGAGCATGTCCTTGAGGTTGCTGACCTTCTTCTCGTTGATGAGGATGTAGGCGTTCTCAAGGTTGCACTCCATCGTCTCAGGATTGGTGACGAAGTAAGGGGAGAGGTAGCCCTTGTCGAACTGCATGCCTTCAACGACTTCGAGGGTCGTTTCGATGCTCTTGGCTTCTTCGACGGTGATGGTGCCTTCCTTGCCCACTTTGTCCATGGCTTCGGCGATGATGTTGCCGATGCTGGCGTCCCAGTTGGCAGACACGGTCGCGACCTGGGCCACTTCCTTGCTGTCTTTGACTGGAGTGCTGATTTCCTTGAGCTTGGCGACGATGGCCTCAGTGGCCTTCATGATGCCGCGCTGAAGCGAGATCGGGTTGGCGCCAGCGGTCACGTTGCGGAGACCTTCAGCGTAGATGGCTTCAGCCAGGACCGTGGCGGTCGTGGTACCGTCACCAGCGATGTCGGAGGTCTTGGAGGAGACTTCCTTGATGAGCTGGGCGCCCATGTTTTCATAAGCGTCTGGCAGTTCGATTTCCTTGGCGACGGTGACGCCGTCCTTGGTGATCGTGGGGCTGCCGAATTTCTTTTCAAGGATGACGTTGCGTCCTGCTGGGCCGAGGGTGGCCTTCACGGCGCGGGCCAGTTTGGTGACGCCACGGAGGAGTGCCTGACGGGCGGCTTCGTCGAAGTAGAGTTGTTTAGCCATAATAGTTTAAGAGGTGGGTTTGGGGTTAGGGGTGGATGGATTAAGCGATGATGCCGAGGATGTCGGTTTCGTTGATGATGAGGACGTCGTCGCCGTTGAGCTTCACTTCCGTGCCGCCGTACTTGGAGATGAGGACCTTGTTGCCGACCTTGACGGTGAAGAGCGTGGTCACGTCTTTGCCTTCGTCGTCTTTGCCGGTGCCAAGTGCGAGCACTTCAGCTTCCTGCGGCTTTTCTTTGGCGGTGTCAGGAAGGAAGATGCCACCGGCGGTCTTTTCTTCGCTGGTGGAGCGCTTCACGAGGACGCGGCGTCCGAGGGGGGTGATGGAGGTAGCCATAGTTGGTCTGGTTTGTGCTTTGAGGGTTGTGGTTTCTGGTTTGGTTTCGGGTTGTCTGCCCGGCCTGCTGTCACACGGGTTGGTGTGTCGGCTGGCCGGGCGGAAATTGGGGAAAGTCAGTCGGGTAAATCGGTCTTGGGTGTCGTAGCGGCGGCCGGATTCGGCACGATGGCAACGCCGTTCGGGGCGCGTTCCATGCCGCCATAGCTGATGTCCGGCGCGGCCTCGCCGATCTCGCCGACGAGGAAGGCCACGAGCTGGTTCGGGTCTTCGGAGAGCGCGGCCTGCAGCATGCGGCTGGTGCGGGCCTTGTCGTAGCCTTTGATGTCGAGATCCAGCCGGGCCGCGCCATCGAGGCCCTTGATCTGCGCCGCAAGATCGACGCTGGAGTTGATACGCTGCTGCAGCGCCTTGTCCTGCGCCAGTTTGCCCAGAAGATTGCGCAGCTTCACGTTCACCTCGGGCACGTTGAGCAGGTCCGCAGCGGTTTTGCCGGGGTATTGGGCCATGATGCCCTCTGCCTCGCGCTGTAAATCACCGGCGCTGTCTGCGGTCGGCGCGGTGCCTGCGAGCGCGTTGGCGATCTCCGACTCAATGCGGGTCTCCGAAACAGGCGCGGGCGTGGAAGCAGCCGCTTGAGGTGCCTCCGGCGTGGATTTGCCGCAGGAGGCGAGGCATGTGGCGGCCAAAACGACCGCGATGGAGAAGGCGGGCGTGTTCATGCGGAGCGTGGGGCCAGGGCGGCGTTGGAAATCTCGCGCAGGGCCGTTTTCATGGCCTGCTCGAAGGTTTGGAAGGATTCAAAGGGCGGACCGAGCTGCCCGGTCATGCCGCGACCATCGGCGCTGTTTTCCAGGCGACCGACGACGAACCACTGGTCGTTGCCGTGCGTTTCGATCAACGATTTGAGATACTGGATCTCCAGGCGCTTGTTCGTGATCTGGTCGTTGGTGTCCGCGCTCTGGTTGGTGAATTCCACCAGCGGCTGGCGGCACAGCAGGATGCCATAAGACTTGTTCGGGGCCAGGGAGCAGGTCACCACATACTTCGCCTGGGAATCGACCAGCGTGTGGGAAGGATCGGTGCAACTGATCGCCAGCTCGGTTTGGTCCAGCCGGGCGCTCGCGCCCATCGGATCACGCTTGATTTTGAAGCCCTCGGCCTCGGTGAGTGAGGTGAAGCACTCGACGATCTGGCTCAGGAAACGACGGCGGGTGGCCAACAGGATCTCGTCATGCCGCTGGAGGAGGTTTTTGGCCTCTCCATCGAGTGCAGACAGTTCCTTGAGGGCTTCCAGGCTCATCGGGGTTGCGGGGTGGGGTTGGAAAGTGGTCCAGGTTGAAGATGCATTTGCCTGACTGGCAACGAAGGATGACGAAAGGTCACGATGAAATTCAAGCGGCTGCGTGTTTGGTTTTGCGGTGATCGACGTAGCGGCGGCCGGACGTGGCTTGGAGCTCGCGGAGATGGGCGAAAAGACGGCTCACATCGTGACCGTACCGGCTGGAGAGCTCCTGCTTCACGCGGCGCACTTCGGCCAGGATGGGGCCTTCCGAAAAGTCGATGGGGGGAAGAGTTTGTTCAGACATCGGATTCGACGAGGTTTTGTGGTGTGCAGATCATGGGAAGCTCCCAGCCTAACTTCTGCGCCACCCGGCGCAGTGTTTTCTGAATGTGTGGATTGGCGATGTGCTTGCAGTTCCAAGTCAGCAGGTAATCAATCTCATGAACGGTGGCGAAAGCAATGTGCGAGGCATCGCGGTCAGCGTTGTCTGGCAAAGCGCCGCAACTCATGAAGGCGGCGGTCAGCTTCTCGACATCTTCATTGTTTTCGAGCACTCCCACCTCTGCCATGATGCGCAGACGCTCTGCTACCATGGCGGGATCACCCACCGAGCATTCTTCGATCACCACATCTGAGGTGAACAGCTCATAGTTCTGCCGATGACTCACCCACCACGTCTGCGTTGACTGCTGACGCACGGCCTCCTCCAGCCGACGCGAAGGAAACGCGCCGAGTAGGCTGGGAATGGTGGTCTCAATGAAAACGGACTCAGACATGAGCGTGCTATACAGGGGCGAGAAAGGGGAAGATCACCTGGGAACGCGTGCCGGAGGCACGGGAGAAATTAGCCGGTGGTGCAACCACCGGATCAACGCGATCCCTCATCGTGGAAGACGGGAGCGCCCTGGAGGGGCGCGAGAAGCGGGCGGAGGATGGGGACGTGAAGTCGCCGCACGCTTCTCGCGCACCTGCCGGTGCGCGGCGGGAGAGAACGCTGGAAACGCCGCAGGAACCGGTGGTTTCACCACCGGCTACCATCTCGCGTCCTTCCAGGACGCCGTTGAGCGGCGATCCGGAGCGTGGATGCAGTTGCCTAGATGGCAACGACTGGAGATTGTTTGTCACTTTTTGAATTCATCCAACCGATCACTCGAATAGGTCGCTAGGGAATGCGCTACGAGACACGATGTGTTCTGTGAGCATAACACCTTTGCGTCCCGGCTTGTTCATATAGACGCGCATTCCCTTGCCTTGGGGTGCCTTCACTAACACCGCATATGTATCTTCATCATCCCCCTTTGCGGTTCTCCGTTCAACAATCATCTGTAGAAGCTGATCATATCGAAGGCAGCAAATCTCTCCAGCCTTGACGCAAATAAGACAAATAAAAAGTTTTGGAGTTACTTTTTTGAGCTTGGCGAGGTCTTCCAAATGCTGCTTGTGGAATGTAAATTGGAACTCCTCATAAGCTGCAGAGGGCTTCTCCGCATACTTGAGATAAACCCCAATGTCATCATTAACACGGAAAGCACTACGATGGTTGGTTCCACTCGACTTGATTGAGTTAATGGCTGTAAACCGATCGTCCTCTGCAATCTGAATGATTGCCGCGCCGTGGTACTGATGGTCCAAGTGAATTTTCATGCAGACGATTTCGAGTTAGCTGCTGAATGTCTCACTTGTCCTTATCGACGACTTCAAAGTCAGCATCGACAACCTTGCCTTTGTCCTGTGACTTCGTTTCCGAAGCAGCGACATCGGGGCCTGCGCCGCCCATTCCGCCCATGTCGGGCATGCCACCGGGGGCTCCGGCGGTTGCGCCTGCGGCAGCGGCGGCTTGGTAGGCAGCGGCGAAGAGTTTTTCGAGTTCTTCGGTCTGGGCCTTCATTTTGTCGGTATCACCAGATTCGACGGCGGACTTCAAGGAAGTGAGCTTGTCCTTGATCGGGGCGAGCTGGTCGGCGGGGACTTTTTCTTCCCACTCCTTAAGCTGTTTCTCGATCTCGAAGCTGAGGCCCTCGGCCTTGTTCTTCACTTCGACGGCTTCCTTGCGCTTGAGGTCTTCCTCGGCGTGCTCCTCGGCGTCGCGCTTGGCTTTTTCGATCTCTTCCTGGCTGAGGCCGGAGCTGCCCTGGATGGAGATTTTCTGCTCCTTGCCGGACACTTTTTCCTTGGCGCTGACGTGCAGGATGCCGTTGGCGTCGATGTCAAAGGTGACCTCAACCTGTGGCACACCACGCGGTGCGGGTGGGATTCCGTCGAGCTTGAAGGTGCCGAGCGTTTTGTTGTCGCGGGACATCGGGCGCTCGCCCTGGAGGACGACGATTTCGACGCCGGGCTGGTTGTCGCTGTAGGTGGAGAAGACTTGGCTGTGCTTCTTCGGAATGGTCGTGTTGCGCGGGATCATCGGCGTGGCGACGCCGCCGGCGGTCTCGATGGAGAGCGTGAGCGGAGTCACGTCGAGCAGGAGCACGTCCTTCACGTCACCTTTGAGCACACCGCCCTGGATGGCAGCGCCGATGGCGACGACTTCATCCGGGTTCACGCCCTGATGCGGGTCTTTGCCGGCGAGTTTCTTCGCAGTCTCGACGACCTTCGGCATGCGGGTCATGCCGCCGACGAGCACGAGTTCGTCGATCTTGCTGGCGTCGAGTTTGGCAGCAGCGAGGCAATCACGCACAGGCTTGATGGTGCGCTCGAACAGGCTGTCCGTGAGCTGCTCCATCTTGGCGCGGGTGAGCGTCTTCATGATGTGCTTTGGCCCGGAGGCGTCGGCGGTGATGAAGGGCAGATTCAAATCGTAGCTCTGGCTGGAGCTGAGGGCGATCTTGGCCTTTTCAGCTTCTTCCTTGATGCGCTGAAGCGCGTCAGGCTGGCCGCTGAGGTCGATGCCGCTGTCGGTTTTGAACTCGTTGACGATCCAGGTGATGAGGGTGTTGTCCCAGTCGTCACCGCCGAGGTGCGTGTCGCCATCGGTGGCGAGCACTTCGAAGACGCCGTCACCGATTTCGAGCACCGAGATGTCGAAGGTGCCGCCGCCAAGGTCATACACGGCGACTTTTTCGTCGGACTTGCTGTCGAGGCCATAGGCCAGGGCGGCTGCGGTCGGTTCATTGATGATGCGGCGCACATTGAGGCCGGCGATTTCACCGGCGGCCTTGGTGGCGTTGCGCTGGCTGTCATTGAAGTAAGCAGGAACGGTGATGACGGCTTCCGTGATCGTTTCGCCGAGCTTGGCTTCCGCGTCGGCCTTCAGCTTCGCGAGGATCATCGCGCTGACTTCCTGCGGGCTGTAAGTCTTCGTTTCGCCGCCGACTTCGACCTGCACATGGGCGTCGCCATTGGCAGCGGCCACGATCTTGTAGGGCATGCGCTTGTCGGCATCGGTCAGCTCGACGAATTTGCGGCCCATGAGGCGCTTCACGGAGAAGACGGTGTTGCGGGGATTCGTCACGGCTTGGCGCTTGGCGGCCTGACCGACGACGCGCTCGCCGCTCTTGGTGAAGGCGACGATGGAAGGCGTCGTGCGGGCGCCTTCGCTGTTTTCGAGCACCGTGGCTTTGCCGCCTTCGAGGACGGCCATGCAGGAGTTCGTGGTGCCGAGGTCAATGCCGAGGATTTTGCTCATGGTTTTGGGGGTGGGGAAAAGGGAGAGAAGTTGGGGGTTGGAGTGCCGTCTCTATGGCTCAAAGCGTGCCAAGTGGGGGGGTGGCGCGACTTTGATCGTTGTGAATCAATGACTTGTGAAAAAGTGAGGCGTCAGAGGTGAGACGAGAGAAGAGGAGCAAAGTGCCATTTTTGGCACAATTGGCGTGGCACTTGGCGCAACTGGCCGCTTTTGAGCCATGCAGGGGCCGGTTTGCCAGAAACGGGGCTGAAACGTCTTCAAATGGCTCGTGCATCGGCAGCAGGGCCGCGCATCGTATGTTCACCGCATGAATGCCGTCGCCGAACGCCCAGGAACTCTTGAAAAAGCGCTCAAAATCAACCTTGCCCACACCATTTACGGCACCTTTGCCGAGATCGGAGCTGGGCAGGAAATCGCGAACTGGTTCTTCCGCGCCGGGGGAGCCTCCGGCACCGTGGCGAAGACCATGTCTGCCTATGACATGATCATCAGCGACGAGATCTACGGCAAAGCCACCCGCTACGTCTCCCGCCAGCGCATGTGTGCCATGCTGGAGCACGAGTACCCCATGCTCATCCAACGCCTCAATGCGAAGCGCGGCTCGACGACGACCTTCTTCACCCTGGCCGACACCGTGCGGGCGAAATCTTACCGCGATACCAAGGAAGAGTGCCATGGCTGGATCGGCCTGCGTTTTCAAACCGAGCCGGGCGGTCCCGGCAGCGAGATCCACATGCACGTGCGGCTGCTGGATGAATCCAACGCCCGCCAAGCCGACGCGCTCGGCATCCTCGGCGTGAATCTCATCTACGGTGCCTTCCATCTGCGCAGCTCGCTGGACACCTTCCTCGAAAGCCTGCTCGACGATGTGGGCCGCAAACGCGTCGAGATCGACATGGTGGACTTCACCGGCCCGGCCTTTGCCGCGCACGAGTATCAGGACCGCCTCGTGGCACTCAAACTCGTGCGCCTGGGCCTCGCCGATGCCGCCCTCTTTGGCGCGAACGGTGAAATCTGGCAGGCTTCCGACGTGCTCTGGAAAAAACCCGTCATCCTCAAGCGCGGCAGCTTTGACCCCATCACCAAGCTCAATCTCGACATGATCGAGCGCGGCCAAGCCGCATTTCAGGCCGATTTCGGCGAACAGGCTCGCGACAACATCGAGATCCTCGAAATCACCATGCACAACCTCCTCGCCAGCGGTGCCGAGGTGCCGGACAGCGACTTCCTGGCGCGGGCAGACATTCTCCAGGCGCTGGGCAAGAACGTGCTCATCTCAAAGTACCCCGAATTCCACCGCGTCAGCAGCTATCTGGCCCGTCACACCCAGTGTCCCATCGGCATCATCCTGGGACTGCCGTTGTTCCAGGAGCTGTTCAACGAACGCTGGTGTTCGGACCTCGAAGGCGGCCTGCTGGAGGCCTTTGGCCGCCTGTTTAAAAACCAAGTTCGCGTTTACGTCTATCCCATGGGCAATCCGCTGAACGGCCAAGTGCTCAGTATCAACGACGCCCGCGTCTCTCCCGAGCAGAAGCATCTGCTGCGCTACCTCGTCGAGACGAAGTGCGTGCGCCCGCTGGAAGAGCCGAACCACGACTTCCTCTTCCACACCAGTGCCGAGGTGCGCAACATGATCCACGCCCGCGATTCCCACTGGCAGTCGCTCGTGCCTGAGATCGTGCTGCAGCAAGGGCCGTGGCGGGAGATTGCCACGCCGGTGATGTAGCGCCGGGATACGTATTGCTTTTCTGTGCGCAGCCGCTTGAATTCGCGGGACTATGCCAGACATCAAACTCATCAGCACAGAGCCGCTTTGGGTCGTGGCCTGGGTCATTTACATCCTGATTTACTGTGTGATTCTCGCCTACCTGCTTAACCGCAGACGCTTTGGAACCAATGAGCGCATTCTTTGGTTCCTAGTCATCACTTTCGCTCCTATCATCGGCATTCTGTTGTTCATGTTCGTCAGTGAAGACGACAGGATTCCTACCACAGACGCACCAACAAGCCGTGCTCTGCTTTCCGACACCAGCGGCACTCCGTGGCAAAACAATCCAGGCCACACCAAAGACTCCGCCTCATGAGCGAACAAATGCCAGACGATCTCGACCTGATCACGATCACGCAGCTCCGGCAGGTCGCGAATCAAACGCCGCAGCCTTACCGACTGCACTTGCAGGTCGAGTCACGCATCGAGAAGGCCACCAGCTCAGGCAGCCCGTTCTACGAGGTCAAACTCGTCGATGCGGGCGATTCCTTCGTCTGGCGCGTGTTCGACAACCATCCGCTGTTTCAAGACGCCGCCAAACTCACGCGCAACACCTTCATCCAGCTCGCCGGACAGTGGGTGGAGGGCAAATACGGCCTGGAACCCCGTCAGGTGCAGATGCGGGCCCTGGCAGAAGACGAATCGAGCACTTTGCTCCTCGGCGACCCCGACCTCGCCGCTAGGCAGCAGGCCGATTACGCTGACATCGTGGCCTTCATCGAGTCCATTCGCGATCCACGGCTGCTGAAGCTCTGCTCCGCCTTCCTGGAGCGTCACGGCGAACGATTCCGGCGCACTGGCGCAGCGCGGCGCAATCATCATGCGCGGCGCGGCGGCCTGGTGGAACATGTGGCGCAGATGATGCGCTGTGCGATGGCGATTGCGGGCGTGTATCCAACGCTGAACCGCGACCTGATGATCGCGGGCGTGCTGTTTCACGACTGCGGCAAGCTGTGGGAGAACGCTTATGCCGAATCCGGCTTCACCATGCCCTACAACCTCACTGCCGAGATGCTCGGCCACATTCCGCTCGGCCTGGAGCTGGTGAACAAGATGTGGCGCGACATGCTGGACACCGCCGCCGCTGCTGAGTGGACGCTGCTCGAACCCGCCTCCGAAACCGTGCGTCTGCACCTGCTGCACCTCATCGCCGCGCATCACGGCACGCACGAGTTCGGCTCCCCCGTGCTGCCGAAGACGCCGGAGGCCATCGCGCTGCATCACGTCGATAATATCGACGCCAAGCTCGAAATGTTCCGCCGTGCCTACGAGACCGGCAAAGAACTCGCCCCCGGCATTATTGAAAAATTCATGCCCTGGCCGGTGAATATCGTCGCACCGCTGCCAGCGGTGAATCTGCCAAGAGCGGAATGAGTCAGGCGATCCCGGAGGGATCAGAGAAATTAGCCGGGGGTAGAGCGAGGAACGAGCGATCACCCCCGGTTCACGGCACAAACGCATGTTTATCAAGGTCGCTTCCCGGCAGGGATGCAAGAAGCATACGTCAGCCCTACGGTCACGCCAGATTCACGAACACCTCTCGCATACCTCCGGCATGCGCCCTTGATAAGGAAACGTGATCACATGTTCCAGGGGCGGCGTCTGCTGCGCAGACTTGCCCCTGGCTACCATCTTTGATCCCTCCAGGATCAGGCTGCTGTGCGCGTCTTCAGCAGCGCCGCGCGCACCATGAGCGTCTCGCCGATGTTCTCAGCGGTGAGCAGACCGACAAGCTCGCCGCTAAGCGGATCAAGCACAGGCAGGGCCGGGCAATTGATGGCTCCGAGTGCGTCCAAGGCCTGCGTGAGATCAACGCCCGGCCCGGTGTGCTCAGGACAGGGCTGCATGACCTCGATCACGGGATGATCCGGGCCGTTCTCAGCCAGCGCGGAGATCAAATCCCGCCGCGTGAGCATGCCCCGCATGCCACCTTGAAGATCAAGCACGGGAAAATCCTGCTGCGCACCGGCGAGCAACAACGTGACGCCATCCCGCAGCGTGGCCTGCGGTGGCAGGGTGCGGAAATCGGTGAGCATGGCGTCGCGCACGCGCAGATCACGCGTGGCCTCCTGCTGGGTAACCGCCGAGGCCTCCTGACCGGCGGCCATGAAGATGAAAAAGGCAATCAGCAGCAGCATCGGGTGAAACGTGGCCGTGAGCAGCATGTAAATGGCCACCAGCATGGCGAGTCCCTGCCCGAGTGCGGCCGCCCAGCGCGTGGCCTTGCCATACTCGAAGACCATGGCAAGCAGCGCACGCACGACGCGGCCACCATCCATCGGGAAGGCCGGGATCATGTTGAAGGCCACCATGAGGACATTCCAAACCATGAGTTTTTCAAAGAAGTTCCCGGTTTTGCCAAAGTCATAACCGGGGTCGATGACCGCGCTGATGCCAAACACGAGATAAATGGCCGCCGCGATGATCACGTTCACCAGCGGCCCGCAGATGGCGACGACAAGCTCCTGTGAGGGCTTGCGCGGCATGCGCTCCAGCCGCGCCACACCGCCAATGGGCAGCAGCGTGATGTCCGGCGTACGGATGCCGTAGCCGCGGGCGGCCAGTACATGCCCGAACTCATGCAGCAGCACGCAGGTGAACATGACGCCGATGAAGAGCATGGACTCCAGCGCCATGGCCATGCCCTGGCCGTTCATGAGGCCGTGACCGGCCACGAACAGCAGCAGCAGGAAAAACGTGGCATGGATGCGCACCTCGGTGCCAGCGAAGGTGAAGATGCGAAAGGACCATTTCATGGGATTAGAGCTACGTTTTGGCCTGCTTGGACGGATCGAAATAGATGCGCACGTCGGCGTCCTTGATGCCAAGGATCTCCTGGGCGCGCCGCAGAGCGTTGCGCGTGGCGAGGTTGGGGTTTGAAGGGCTGGCGGGGAAGATGTTGTCTTTGCCCACGACTTCCACCAAGCCGGAATCCTTTAAAACACGGTAAAGATCTTTCACCACGCCGCTGATGATGAGATCGCGCCCATCCATGCGCAGTGTGCGCACGAGTTCCTCGATGGCCATGGCGCAGGTGGCGTCGAGATGACGCGCGTTTTTGAGCCGCAGGATGATGATGCGCAGGTTCGGATCGACGCAGGAGCGCTGGATCTGCGTGCGGAAGAGATCGGCGGAGGCGAAGAACAGGTCGCCCTCGACATGCACGATGGAAATGGCTGGATGCTGGCGCACTCCCGCACGCGCCTCGGTGAGGTGGCCTTCTTCGTTGAACTCGTACTCGACCAGCGACGGGCGGCTGGCTTTGCGCAGATACAGCACGATGGAAACACCGATGCCGACGAAAATGGCGACGTGCAGCGGCAGCATCAGTGTGGCGAATAACGTGATGTAAAACACCAGCGCGTCCGAGCGCGTGGCATGAATGGAGATGCGGATGTGCCGCTTGTTGAAGAGCGAAACGGCCACGCAAATGACCAGCGTGGCCAGCGCCGCGCGTGGAATGTAGGCCACGGCACCGCCCAGGGTCAGCGCCCCAATGAGGCAGCACAGGCCGTTCCACATGCTGGCCAGGCCGGTGCGCGCACCCGAGGCATGGTTCAAGGCAGAGCGGGTGAGTGAGCACGAGGCGGGCATGCCGCTGAGATAAGCGCAGGCCAGATTCGACGCGCCCAGGGCCAGCATGTCCTGGTTAGGGTCCACGCGTTGGTTGGAGCGGCTCGCCAGCGTCTTGGACATGGCGCTGTTTTCCAGCGTGGCGAGGAAGGCCAGCGCTGCGGCGAGTCCGAACAAGCGGCTGGCATTGGCTAGCGCCCCGGAGGCCATGAAATCAGGAAAAGGAGGCAGCAGCTCGCTCCAGGTGAAGGTGGCGTTGCTGAAAGTCGGCACATGCAGCCCGAACGCCGCCGGAATGAGTGCGAGCACTGAGATCAAAACGATCGTGACCGCAAAAGCAGGCCAACGCGGCCGCCAGCGCTTCAGGCCGATGAAACAGGCCAGGGTGAGCACCGAGAACGTGATGCTAAGCCAGCCCACATGATCCAGATGCGTGAGAAGGCGGTGGACGTGGCCCGGAAAGGTGATGACCAGCTTCCCACTGGCCTGCAAGACCTCGCGCGGAATGCCCAGCAGCACCGGAAACTGGTTCGCCGTGATCAAAATCGACGCGCCGGTCACATACGCCACTACCACCGTTCGACTGATGAACTGCGTGAGGTCCGCCACCCGCAAAAAAGCGCCCGCGATGAGCAGCGCCGCCGTCATGAACACCAGCAGCGGCATCATGCCGATCCGGTCCATGTTGGGATAAGCCGCGAAATACGAGAACACCATGAACGCCGTCGCATTCGTCGGCCCGAAGATCGTGTGGCGTGAGGAGTTAAGTAGCGGCCCCACCAAAGCGGCCACGGCAGAGCAGGTGATGCCGTATTGCAGCGGGAGCCCGGCGATCAGCGCGTACGCCATGCCCTGCGGGATGTCGAGCAGCGCCACGCTCAAACCGGCGCGCAGATCGGCCAAGAAGCTGCGCTTTCCATACCCCAGCAGCGTCCGCCGCAGCGGAAACGGGTCCAACGCGCTCTCCGTGACGACGGATTGCAGCGACGCCTTGCCCGCCAGCGTGATGTCACGCAGTTGCTGGAACCAGGCTCGCAGGTGGGAAAGCAAAAAAACTCCTTTGGGAAGAACGCCATGCTAAACCCATTGGCGGGGATCACAAGCCTGCGAGGCTTCGGTCGCACTGTAGTCCCGCCTTCAGGCGGTCTGGAAAGCCCCGAAACCGCCTGAAGGCGGAACTACAATACTCAGACCCACCCGCTTCGCGCTGGACGCTCCCCTTCCTCAAACACACACTCCCTTCATGCTTGAAGCCGATGAAGACGCGATTCCCGAGCTGGTGGAACACCCCATCGGCCCGGAACTCGACCTACACACCTTCCGTCCAGGCGAAATCAGCAGCCTCCTGCCCGAATACTTCGCCGAATGCCGCAAACGCGGCCTACTCCGCGTCCGCATCATCCACGGCAAGGGCAGCGGCACCTTGCGGACCGGCGTGCATCATCTGCTCGCGACTTTACCCGAAGTGCAGCAATGGATCTGGCCCGCCGATGAAGCGAGCGGCTCCTGGGGCGCGACATGGGTGATTTTGAAGGCGTGATGTGATCACAGCCCCCACGCCGCGCTCGTCCACACCTTCGGCTTCTTGTTCTCCAGCTTTTCCAAATCAAACGGCGTGCTGTTTTTCACCTCCAGCTTCTGACCGCGAATTTCCAGGGTCAGGGGGCCGGCGAGGTCGGCTTTTTCCAGCCAGAAGCGCAGTCGGATGTCGGAGGTGGTCTGGGCCTCGACGCTGGCGGGGCGCTCGACGGGCAGGATGAAGGGAGGCACGTCCTTGCCGGTGGCGTTGATCAGGCGCACGTCCGGTGGCTGCATGAACAGCGGGCGAGGGCTGGTGTTTTTGTAGCGTACTTCGAGATCGAGCCGGGCATTGCCGAAATCACGCTCCAGTGTGCAGCGGCGGAGCTGCAAGGGAACATCCGCGTTCATTTCGGCCACGGGACTGCCCTCGTCCCCAGGGGCGTCGGATTGAAAAGACCACCACACGGCGATGCCGCCCACGATGAGCAGCAGCCAGACCTCGAATCGTTGGAACAAGCGCATGTGGGGAAGAACCGGGTTTTCCGGGGTTGTCAAACCGGGAAGTTGTCCTAGCATGCCCGCCCCCCGACCCCGGCGACCGGTTTGCAGCCCGCCGAATCCGCCCACAGACCCATTTCCCATGAACATCAACGTCGAACACCAGCCCAACTGCCGCGCCGTCGCCCACGTCCGCGTTCCCGCCGACCAGGTCGGCAAGGAGCGTGACGAGATCATCACCTATTTCGCCAGCATGGTGCGCCTCCCCGGCTATCGCCCCGGCAAAACGCCGAAGAGCATCGTTGCCAAGCGCTACGAGAACGAGGTGAAGGACGAGCTGGAAAAGAAGCTCATCAGCGAAGGCCTGCGCCAGGCCGTGAAAAGCGAAGGCCTCGAGCTGCTGAACGTCCTGGCCGTGAACGACAAGATGTATCACGACACGGATAAGAGCTTCAGCTTCACCATCGAGATGAGCCTCGCGCCGAAGTTTGAACTGCCTGAGTACAAATGCATTCCGGTCAAGCTGCCGCGCATTGAGGTCACCGACGCCGATGTGGATCACGATCTCCTCCACCTGCGCGAAAATCAGGCCACCTACGAAGATGTGGAACGCACCGCCGCGAACGGCGATGTCGTCGTCCTCACCGTCACCGGCAGCCTCGACGGCCAGCCGCTAAGCGAGGCGATGCCAGAAGCGCCTGCGCACCTGAAGGAGATGAAGGAAAACTGGTTCCTCCTCGCCGAAGAGGACGATTTCCTCCCCGGCTTCTACGCTGGTCTGGTCGGCATCGCCAAAGACGACGAGCGCACGCTCAACATCACCCTGGCTGACGACTTCAACTTTGAAGCCCTGCGTGGCAAAACAATCGCCCTGGCCGCGAAATGCCACGGCGTGAAGAACAAGTCCGTGCCGGAGATCACCGAAGAATTCATCAAGAAGATCGGCGGCGAGGAAATGACCCTAGAAACGCTGCGCGACGAAGTGCGCGACGCCATCCGCCGCCGCAAGGAGCAGGCCCGCGACGCCGCCAAGTCCAACCAGGTCATCGCCCACCTTTTTGAAAAGGTGGAATTTGAACTGCCGCAGGAAGTCGTGAACCGCGAGGCCCAGCGCCGCACCAACGAGATCGCCATGCGCGCCATGCAGCAGGGCATCGGCGAGGAGGAGCTCATGAAGCAGCAGGACGAGATCCTCAACAGCGCCACCAACCAGGCCCGCCAAAACGTGAAGGTGAGCTTCATCCTCGAACAGATCGCGAAGAAAGAAGCCCTCGAAGTCCCCGGCCAGAAGATCGCCATGGCGCTCGCCCAGCTCGCCGAGCGCCAGAAGGTGCCCGCGAAGAAATTCATGGCCGAGGCGCAGAAGAGCGGCCTCATCGACAACGTGCGCGGCGACCTGCTCCTGCAGGAAGCCATGGAGTTCCTCAAGGACAACGCCACCGTCGAGGAGACCGAGCCCGAGGCGGAAAAGTGCGACGTTCACGGGCATTGATGCCGCTTGAGTGAGACCTTTGGGGACCGGTGTTGATGCTCATCAGCACCGGTCTTCGCTGTTTTAAGCGAGGAGGAAGTGTTTCGGGCAAAGTAGATTCGATTGGAAATCGAATCGGTTCGGTAACGACTCCGACTCCCAGTTACCGGCGGTGCTTGTCGAAAGTCTTCTGGTGATGGCGCATGATGTCATCGCCTTTCACGTCGTAGCTGCCGGTGGCAGTGTGCGGCACATCGGGGATCGAGAGGAACTCATGCGCGATGCTCAGCTCCTTCAGGTAGGCCGAGAACTGCTTATTGTGCTCGTAGTTGAAGCACTTCGTGCCGTCCCAGATGAGGATGTTTAGCGTCGGGCGGTCTTTGCGTTCCGCGTAAGCCTTCGCGAGATCCCACGCGTTGTAGCCGAGCGGCAGGAAGCGCAGCTTCTCGCTCTCGTAGCCGTCGTTTTCCTGGATGTGCTTCTCCGGGCCGTAGCCTGAGCCGCCGGGTGCCACGGAGAGGAACAGTTCCGGGTGCTTGAACATGATGCGCGTGGTGCCGCGCCCACCCTGCGAGTAACCCTCCAGCGCTCGCCCCTCACGCGTGCCCCAGGTGCGATAGGTCGCGTCAATGTGCGGCACGAGCTCCTTCACGAAGACGCTTTCGCCCATGCCCTGCTTCATCTCCGGCATGTCATACCAGCTCATCGGCCCGCCATTCGGAAAAACATAGATCGTCGGCTTGATCGTGCCCTTTTGAATCGCCGCATCCACATAGCTGGCGAGCCGCACGGCCTTGTTTTCCGCGCCAGGTCGTCCGCCATGCAGATGATACACTACGGGATACTTTTCCTGACTCGTCTCATACCCCGGCGGCAGGTAAATGTAGTAACCCACCTCCACGACCATCGAGGCACTCTTGAAGGTCGCGTGCTTTACCGTGGCTGGCAGCGTCTTCTTCGCCCACTCGGCGTTTTGCATCGGCGAAACCCACGAGAAAGGCTGTGCGGCGGCTGCTTTGGTCTTTTTCGCATTTTGAGCGAAGACAAGACTGGTGGAAACGACAAGGAGGCAAAAAAGAACGCGGAGCATGCGCTTTGAACGAGGCTCGCCGCACCATGTTGCCGTAGATTCGATGGGCAATCGAATCCGTAGCGGCTGGCGTCAGCCTGCCGCAATCAGTCCTCCGTTCTGGCAAGGCTGCATGCCTTGATCGCATCCTTCAGCTTCATTTTGAAGTCGTCGTCGCCCTCAGCTCCAAACTGCGCGTGAATTTCCGTCAAGCTCGGCAGCAACGCCGGGTCACGAAGCTCCTGCGCCGCCTCCAGGCTCAATGCGCTGATCACATCCTTCTCCCACTCTGCCAGCAGAGCTTCTCTCGTGCGAGAATCATGCCGGCATGCCAGCCCCACGAGCGCCTCGCCACGGACTTCAAGATCGTCGTCATCCAAAGCATTGAACAACGCTTCCCGGAGTTCTGGTGTGTCGGATCGAGTCATGGATCCGAGTCCAAAAACGGCCCAACTGCGCACCTCACGATCCACATCCGAGGTCAGGCGAATCAGACACGCGATCGCTGCTGCGTCATCATGGCCGAGGAGTCCGAAAGCAACGCCATACCGAACTTGAGAATCAGTATGGTCTGCCAGCGCGACGAGATGCGGTACAGCGCGCACGTCTCCCCGATGGCCGAGTCCGACTGCCGCGGAGGCAATGACATTGGGGTCTTCATCGGCCAGCAGGCAGATCAATTCCGTGACCGTCTCGTCCAGGAAAGTGCGATCACTCCAACCGAGTTGAGCCAGGACATACGCTCCGACGACTCGATCCTTGGGATCCTTGCTTCGGCTGTACTCAAGGCCGATCTCAAGCTCCTCCCGATTCCCTCGATAGTGAACAGTCGCCAGACTCGCGACCGCTTTTTCATCACCATAAGTAGCTCGATAAGCCGCGACGATGACACGGCTGGGCGTCGGATCGCGTTCACGTTGTGGATTGTGCCGAGGCATGGCTTGGATTTAAGCATGAACTGGCTCCAACAGCCAGCCACAGCTTCGGTTGCCAACCGAAGCTACGCAAAAATCCCGTTCACCACCTCACCATAAACATCAGTGAGGCGGAAATCTCTTCCCGCGTAGCGATAGGTCAGCTTCAAGTGGTCGATGCCGAGAAGGTGCAGGATTGTCGCATGCAGGTCGTGCATGTGGACTTTGTCCTTCACGGCGTAGTAGCCGAAGTCGTCAGTCTCGCCATACGCGATGCCAGATTTCACACCGCCGCCAGCGAGCCACATGGTGAAGCCCTGCGGGTTGTGATCGCGACCGTTCGCGCCTTGCACGATGGGCGTGCGACCGAACTCGCCGCCCCAGACGACGAGCGTGTCTTCCAGCAGGCCGCGTTGCTTCAAATCGGTGAGCAGTCCGGCGATGGGACGATCCACGGCGGCGGCGTTCTTGGTGTGGCCTTTGATGAGATCGCTATGCTGGTCCCACACGTTCGGCGTGCTCACTTGGATGAAGCGAGCGCCGGATTCGGCGAAGCGACGCGCGAGGAGGCACTGGCGTCCGTAGTTGTCGGTGACTCCATCGCCGATGCCGTAGAGCGCCTTGATGTGCGCGGGCTCGTTTTCGATGTCCATCACGCCGGGAGCCTCGCGCTGCATGCGGAAGGCGAGTTCCATGCTCTGGATCATGCCCTCGACTGGCGCATGTCGCGTGCGCTCGAAGTGCTCGCGATTTATTGCCTGGAGCAGATCAAGTTTGCGCATCTGACCGGCGGAATCGCCGCTGGCATCGAGAAAGCGGAAGCTGGCGTCTTTGCCCAGCTTGCCTGCGCGACCGACGGTGGTGCCCTGATGTGCCGCTGGCAGGAAAGCGGAGCCGTAATTGCGCGGACCGCCATGCGTGGCAGGCGGGCTGATGCTGACAAAGGCGGGTAGATCGGCGTTTTCGCTGCCGAGGCCGTAGCTGATCCATGAGCCGATGGACGGGCGCACAAAGTTGTCCGCGCCGGTGTGGATCATGCACACCGCCTGGCCGTGCGACTGGCCTTTGCTCTGCATGGAGCGGATGACGCAGAGGTCATCGAGCCGCTTCGACACCTCGGGGAACAAATCACTGCCCCACAAGCCTGCTTCGCCATGCTGCTGAAACTTCCACGGTGATCCGAGCAGCTTCGCCTGGCTCGTGGACGATGGATCGAGGTTCTTCGCGGGCGCGAAGGGCAGTTTTTTGCCATTCATCTGCTGGAGCTTCGGTTTGTAATCAAACGTGTCTACCTGCGACGGACCGCCGTGCATGAATAAGAAGATCACGCGCTTCGCTCGCGGCGTGTGATGCAGCCCGTGTGGCAAACTCGCCGCCGTGGCGATGCCATTGAGCGCCAGCGCTCCGAACCCGCAGGCGGCAGTCTGCAAGGCGTGGCGGCGGGTGATGAGTGGAGACGTGTTCATAGCATCATTCGAGAAATAAAAACTCCGTGGAAGCGAGCAGCACATGCGCGAGATCGGCGAGGGCTTTTTCGCGATCATCGCTGGCGGTGTTGATGAAATCATTCGCACGCTTGGCTGCGGTGGCACTCGGTTTACGGCCGAGGATGGTTTCATGCAGCCATGTCACTGGATCAGCATGCGTGTAGGCTTGTTGAGCGAGTGTGGCACCCTGTTTTTGTAGGAAAGGGCTGTTCAGTAGATACAGCGCCTGCGTGGGCACGGTGGTGAGCGGGCGGTCGCCGGAGACCATTTCGGGATTGGCGACATCGAAGATCTCCAACTCGGGCGCGAGGTTGTTGCGGGCGACGGGGAGGTAGATGCTGCGACGCAGTTCCTTGTCGAACTTCATCGGCTTGTCGAGATCCTCGCCGTAGGTCAGTGCGGTGGCGGCGGCTTGTTCGAGTTTGAGTTCGCCGGTGAGGAACAGCAGGCTGTCGCGAATCTCCTCGGCGGTGAGGCGACGATACGAGCGTCTGCCGAACAAACGATTTTCTGGATCGGCGATGGTGCGAGGTGATTTGGCCTCGGCAGCGAGCTGATAGGTGCGGCTGAGCACCATCTCGCGGATCAAAGCTTTGAAGGAGCCGCCGCTGGCGCGGAACTTCGCGGCGAGGTGATCGAGCAGCGCGGGGTGCGTGGGTTTCTCGCCCTGCACGCCGAAGTTATCGACAGTGCCGACGATGCCGCGCCCGAAAAGCTGCGCCCACAGGCGATTCACGATCACGCGGTCGAGCAACGCATTCTCCGTGCTCGTCATCCAGGAGGCGAGTTGCAGGCGACCGCTCGATCCTGTGGCGATCTTCGGTGCTTTACCGCTGTGCAGCACGGTGGGGAAGCTGCGCGGCACTTTGGGGCCGAGTTGATTCACCTCTCCGCGCACACGCAGATGGATGTCTCCCGCGTCGCGTGCATCGCGCGGAGCCATGGCCAGCTCGGCGTCCTTGAGCGCGTTCACCTGTTTGTCGAGTTCCTTCGTGAGCGCGGCGTTGTCCATCAAGAGCAGCGGATCGCCCGTGCTGCTGCCATTAGCCATCGCCAGCGCGGTGGACTCGCGTTCAATGTCTTTTTCAGAGATGAACTGCACGGCATCGACGATCACATGATCCTTCGTGCCCTGCGTTCCGATGATGACATTCACGCGCCCGCCTTTCTCGAAATGAAAACGGCCGATGGGCTCGAACAATCCGCCGATGCTGGGCTTCTTCGTCTGATCAAAGAAGATCTCATGCACGCCATCGAAGGCCTCGACGGTGATGGGCACGCGCTTGTCGCAGTTGGCCTTTGCCGGATAGGCGAGGCGCACCTCGTAGATGCCAGTCTCCGGCAAGGCACCGCGAAACACGGCTTTCTTGATGCCTTGGCCCTGCTTGTCGTTGCGGATGTAGAAATCGCCAAAGCGGTTCTTCGACAGGCTGGACTGCTTCCAGTCACCGACGAGTTCCGCGCTGGCCTCATCATAAATGACGCCCGCGAGCGGCAGCTTCGTTAGCGCCTTCTTGCCCGCGACGGTTTCCATGAAATCGCGCTCAACCTTGAGCCGCATCGCGAGTTCGAGCCGCTCCACTTTCTGCTTCAGTTCGGTAAAGGCAGGCTCCGGCTGCGGCAGCGCCTGCTCCACCCAGCTCGCCACATTCACGCAGCCGTTGCGCGTGCCCATGACGACCTCCGTGGAGCGGAAGAAGCCGGCGAGCGCGTAGTAGTCCCGCTGGCTGAAGGGATCGAACTTGTGATCGTGGCAGCGAGCGCAGCCGATCGTGAGACCGAGGAAGGCGCGACCGATGGTGTCAATCTGCTCGTCCACCGTGTCGAGATGCAGCTTCTCTTTGTCACGCTCCGTGAGCATCTTCGGCCCGAGCGCGAGGAAACTCGAAGCGATCATCTGACTGCGACGCTGCTCGGGAGTCTTTGCAGGCATCAAATCGCCCGCGATCTGCTCGCGAATGAACTCGTAGAACGATTTGTCGTGGTTGAAGGCATCAATGACGTAGTTCCGGTAACGCCACGCCTGATAGAAGGTGTAGTTGCGATCCCCGCCGTTTGAGTCCGCGTATCGCGCGAGGTCCAACCAGTAGCGGCCCCATTTTTCGCCGAACTGGGGGCTACTGAGGAGCTTCTCGACGTAAACGGACAGGTCGGACGGGTCCGACTCGTCCGACGGCGGCAAACCGGTGAGATCATAGCTGAGCCTGCGCATCAGCGTGACTTTGTCGGCGTCCGCAGCAGGTGTTAGCTTCTTCGCCTCCAACTCCGCCAGGATAAACACATCCAGCTCCTTGCGCGGCCAGTCCTGCTGCTTCACCGCCGGCGGCGTGGTTTTTTGCAGTGGACGAAACGCCCAGCCTTGGCGTGCCGCTGTGAAATCAATCGTCTTCTTCGTGCTCGCCGCTACCATCGACTCCACACGCGGATCAGGCGCGCCCATCGCGATCCATTGCTCCAAAACGCGAATGTCTTCCGCAGACAGCTTCGACTTCGGCGGCATTTGCAGATCCTCGTCCTCATAGCGCACGCTGTGCATGAGCAGACTTTTTGCGGGCGTGCCGGGCACCAGCGCCGGACCCGCATCGCCGCCCTTCACCCAGCCCTCCTTGCGATCCAGCAGCAGCCCTCCTTTCTGCTTTCCCGCCTCCTGTGAGTGGCACTCATAGCAGTGCTTCACCAGCAGCGGCCGCACACTGTTCTCAAAAAACACCACGCCATCCGCTGCCGATGAATCAGCAGCCGCGAGGACAAGAAGGAGCGAGATGGAAGAACAGCGACGCACGGCTTCAGAAGGCAAGAAAGGATCAACCTTGGACAGGAAAAGATCGAACTGGGTGTGTGAGGTCTTTCCGAGAAGGAAGGGCCATCAACCGACGGCTCTCGCGAAACTCAGTGTTCCTCAAAAGCAAAACATGACTGACATGCGCAGCCGCCGCCTATTTGAGCGTCCTCGTCGTCGTGGAGAGCTTCTTTTTTCTGGATGGGGCGTTTGGCTTCACCTCACCAAAAGCTCCTCACCGCGATACACCACGCGTTCGACCATGCCTTGCAGTGTTTGGTCGAGGAAGGGCGTGTTGATGCTCTTCGATTTCATGAAAGCGCGGTTGAAGGTTGTGGTGCGGGCGGGATTGAAGAGGATGAACTCGGCGATGCCGCCTTCTTGGATCGGCACGGGCGGGAGTTTCATGAGGCGGCGCGGTTCGGCGCTGTAGTGCTTCACGATGAGGCCCCAGTCGAGGATGTCCTTGCGGATGTAGTAGTCGTAGAGCGAGACGAGGGCGGTTTCGAGGCCGGTGATGCCGAAGGGAGCGCTGGCGAAGTCCTGGTTCTTCTCAAACGGTGTGTGCGGGGCGTGATCGGTGGCGATGACGTCGAACCAGCCGTCCTTGAGGCCCTGGAGCAGCGCGGCGTTGTCCTCCGGCGTGCGCAGCGGTGGGTTCATTTTGTAGTGCGTGTTGTAGTCGCCGATGTGCTCGTGATTGAACAGGAGATGGTGCGGCGCGATCTCGCACGTCACGCGGATGCCACGGTCCTTGGCGCGTTTGATGGTGCCCATGCCGCGCTCGGTGCTGACGTGCTGGATGTTGAGATGCACGCCGGTGAATTCGGCGAGGCGGATGTCGCGGGCGATGCAGATCTCCTCGCTGATGGCGGGGATGCCGGGCAGGCCGAGCGCGTAGCTGATTTTGCCCTCGTGCATGCAGCCTTTGCCGCTGAGTTCCTTCACCTCGCAATGGCTGGCGAGGGGGATGTCGAACTCGCGGGCGTATTCCATGGCACGACGGAGAACCTGCGGATTATCGACGGGGAAACCGTCGTCCGTGAGCATCACGGCCCCAGCGGCCTTCATCCCGGCGATGCCGGCGAGTTCCTCGCCTTTGCGGCCTTTCGTGATCGCTCCAGTCGTGTAAATGCCGGGACCGATGCGGGTGCGGCGGGCGCTTTCGAGCACGCTGCGCACGACGCCCGCGTTGTCGATGGCGGGAGAGGTGTTTGGCATCATGACGAAGCCGGTGACGCCTCCATTGATGGCCGCCTCGGCGCAGGTGGCGATGTTTTCTTTGTCCTCCTGGCCGGGTTCACGGGCGTGGACGTGAATGTCGAAGAGGCCGGGGAGCAAGATGCGGCCCGTGCAGTCGATGATCTCCGCTCCTTCGGCTTTTTCGATGCTGGGGGCCACGCCGATGATTTTGTCGCCCTCGACGAGCACGTCAGCGGTTTGGAGCTTTGGAGAGTCTTCGCTGGCGATCTGGGCGTGGCGGTAAAGGCGTTTCATCGTTGGTGGCATGATGTCACGCAGGTCTGGCGAGGCAAGCGGGCTTCTTGCATGCCTTCGGGATCAAGCCTCACTTCTTCCGCACATAAAGCAGCACACGGTCGTGCGTCAGCAGGCAGAGGTCGAGGCGACCGTCGTTGTCCAGATCGAGGGCGGAATAGTCGTGCGGCTCGCTTTGCAGGCCGGTCTTGCCACGGAAATGCGGGTCGGTCTCGAACACGCGGAAGTGCATGGCGCTCTGCCATTTCGAGCCAGCGGCGGGCTGGAAAAACTCGACCACGCGGCTTTTCGCGGTGTCGAGCAGGGCGATGTCGTCGGCGTCCTCGCCGGAAAATGAGGCGGTGATAAGATCTGAATAGGTGGAGTCCTTCAACTCGCTGTCAAAGGTGGTCACGGTATCGAGCGTGAGGGTGGAGCCCTCGAGCGGGGAGATTTGGAAGCTGTTTTTGGCGAGCAGGAGCAGTTGCGTGGCCTTCTCCGCCGTCATGAGCACACAACGGTCCGGCGTCATGACTGGCAGCGCGTGCGTGTGATCGGCGCGATAGACGCGGTCCTTGTCCGCGACGAGCTCGTGGAGCTTGTTGTGCGTGGCGTCAATGAGCAGCACAGAAATTTGGCCATCCTTGCGTGAGATGAGCGCGCTGTGCAGCTCGGCGGCGGGATCGGGCGCGTTGAACTGCTCGACGATGCTGGCTTTGCCCTCGGCATCGACCTTGAAGGCGCGGGCGAGCTGCTGATGCGCGATGATGAACTCTTCCTTGCCGTCTCCGTCGAGATCGCCGGTGGTGAGCGCAGCGGGGGCGATTTTGCTCACAAACGAGTCCGGGATGCCCTCGACGCGCTTGAAGGGTGCTTTCGCATCGCTCGAGCTGAGCAGAAGCTGCATGGTGCCGAGATTGGAGAACAAGGCGAGGTCGCCACGGCCATCTTGATTGGCATCGACCACGCGCAGGCCGTTGATGCGGCCGGTTTTGATGGTGAGCTCTTGCGTGGCGGCCAAAAAGCCTTTGCCGGAGCCGGATTGGCGCAGTGTGACGAGCTGCGCTTTCGATTTGATCTCGCTCACGCAGAGAATGCCTGCGTCTGGCAGCGCCAGGAGCGAGCCGGTGGTCAGCGCGAGCAGCGTCTCACCCTCCTTGGCCTGGTAAACGATCTCGGGATAGGCGAGACGGTTGTCCTTCCAATGGGCGACGCCGATGGACTGCTCGCCGGGGCTGAGCAGCACGAGATCGGGCTTCTTATCGACATTCACGTCGGCAATGGCGAGCGACTCGACGCCGCTGAGGATCGGAAACTCACGGCCGGCGCTGAAGGAACCGCTGGCACTGCCTTCAAACAGCCACGCACGCGCGGCTTTCGGCTCGGACATGACGACATCGGCGTGGCCGTCACCGGTGAGATCACCATAGGCCACGGCACCGCTCTTCGAATCGGTCGGCGGCATGGCGTGGCGGATGGTGGCGGCACGATCCGCGTTGGGTTCGGCCATGCCGCGCGTGAGTTTGGCAACCTCCACCATGTTCGTCTCCTCCTGAATCCAGGCGAGGCCGGTTTGCTTGCCGCCAAGGCGGATGGGATGCAGCCAGTGGCGCGAGGTAGGGATTTCGAGCCGCCACTCTTCGCCGAAGGTCACGCCATCGCGCTGAAGGCGCACGAGCAAAGAGTCACCCTCCGGCGCGGTGTAGAAAAGGTCGGTGCGGCCATCGCCATCGAGATCATTGGCGCTGAGACCGCCGCAGCCGCTTTCACCCAGCGCGTGATTTTGCGGTTCCGCCCATTCGCCGGGGGCTTTTTGCAGCAGAACCATCAAACGTGTGTTCGTCAGCAGCGCGATGTCATCGCGGCCATCGCCGTTCAAATCGCGGGCGACGAGAGTTTCGGTGTCGTCGTTGGTCGAATCGAGCGTGAACTCGCGTTTCTGCGTCCACGTCGCTTTTTCGCCCTGCATGCGGAGCACGAGCTTGTCCTCGTCAGTGATGAAGGCGACGTCGGTTTTCTTGTCGCCGTTCCAATCGCCCGTGACCAGCGCCAGCGCGGCGCGACCAATGACGAGCGGTTGTTTCTCGAAGCGTGAGACTTCGAGGATCGGATTCCAGCGGTCAGTGCGAGCGGATTTTTCAGGATCGCCCGGCTGCACGCCTTCTTTGCGTTGCAGCAGGAACTCAATGCGCGCCCGGGATGCGTTGATGACGGCCAGATCAGGGAGTCCGTCGCCATTGAAGTCACCCGAACGCGGGCTGGTGGTGTTCCAGTCGAGTTTGACGACCTCCGGGCCGTCAAAGTAGAGCGCGGGGGCGTCCGCTAGGGCACTGGAGGCGAGGAGGCTGAGAAGAAGGGGACGCATGGGACTGGTGGCTGGATGCTAGATCCTGGATGTTAGATGCTTGATCTTGGATGCTAGATACAGACATCCAGAATCTAGAATCGAGCATCCAGCGACTACTCCTCTGGCGGGATGACGAGATAGTGGATCTGCACAGCGTCTGGGTGCGAGTACTGCGTGCCGAGCATGCGGCCGAAGTAGCGCTGGAAGACTTCTTTTGGCGGGATCGCGCTGGAATCGAGCATTGAGCCGCTGGCGGCGGCGGCATCGTCTGCGGCGGCTTTTTTGCCGGGGCCTTTCTTCTGGGCGCCCTCTTTCTTTTTGCCGGCATTTTGCGCCTCCAGGGTGCTGGCGGCAGTGGCGACCATGCTGATCATGCTGCCCACATCGGCCACAGTGGCGCTGCCGTAGTTCGGCGGCACGGCGGCGAGGAGCTTCTGCACCTGCGCGTTTTCCCAGATGCTGGGGCCGGAGGGGTCTTTCATGCGGGAGAGCACCTTGTTTAGCGTGCTCGGTGCACCGATGGAGATGAGGAGGTACTTGCCGGTGTTGCAGTAAGCCATCTCGGTGGAGTTGTCCGAAGTTTGAGTGAGCTTGAGAGTGTTCACGCTGTAACCGAGGTAGTCGCTCTCCTCGAAGGCACCGAAGCCCGCGCCGATGTAGCGCTTCAGGCTTTCCAGAGCGCCGCCGATCTTGTCCGCGTTTTTGATTTTGAAGGCCAGCACCTGGCTTTGCTTGTCCAGCGCGCCGTCTTCCACGGTGGAAATCTCATCTTCGAGGCTGCCGAAGAAGTCATCGCGGATCTTAAAGCCGAGCTGCTGCTCGAACTGCGGGATCTGCATCGTCACCATCATGGCCATGGGGCCGAGCTTCATGATCATGCCCATGAGGCCGTCGTAGAACTTGCCAAAGTCATAGCGTGTGACGCCGCCCTGGAGCACATCGCCAGGAATGAAGGCTGGGAGCGCCACCTCATTGGCCGTGGTGCGCATCAGGGAGACGATACCCACAGGCTTTTCAGGATGCAGGATGGTGAGGTCCGAGCGCATCTGCCCGTCCTGCATTTCCATCGTGAAGGCGATGGCCTGCAGCTCCTGCACGCCGAGCATGTTCATGATGACCTGCGGGGTGATGCCCATGGCCGCCATGGCGTCTTTCTCTCCGCCCTTTTTCGCCTTTTCTGCTTCGACCAGGGCTTTCTGCCCGAGTTCCAGAAACTTCACGCCATTGAAGTAGATCAGCATGTCCCCGCCGCCGTTGGTGAGCTGGCCGATGCGGGTCAGGTGCTCACGAGCATCCGCCGGTGCGTCTGCCGAGCCGCTTTTGACCGCGATGATCATCTGCTCCAGCAGCTTGCGGGAGGTGGCCTCGACCATCACGTCCCCGACGACCGCCCAGGCGGTGAAGCAGGCGTCGTCATCAGGATCATCCGTGGCGATCTGGGCGCTCACACCGGCGATGTCGGCCGTCTCGATTTTCAAATCCGCGTTCTTCTTTTTCTCCGCCTCGACCTCGGCGAGCTTGTGCGCCTCGATCTCCTTCTGCTTGCCCGCGATCTCACAGATCGACACGTTGGGAGGGTTGTTTTTGAAATCCTCGATGTCATTGAGCACCAGGAAGCTCACCAGACCGCCGGGATAGTCCTTCAGCGTGTCGTGCATGCCGGTGCCGTAGTGATCCTTGAAAAACTTGTCCCAAGGCGCGTCGCCTTCCTGACGCATCGGCGCGGTCCAGCGCTGCACGGACTCGTCCTGCATGTACTTGGCGAAGGTGCTCTTGTCCCAGTCGGCAAGCAACTCCGGCGTGTTTTTCACCGCGATGACGGCGGTGGTGCCTTTCGGCATCAGATTGTACCACTGCTCCAGACGGTCTGCGGCGGAGGCGGGCATGACGCTGGTGAAGGCCAGGGCGATGAGGATGAGGGCACGTTGGGGTTTCATGAGATGAATAAAATGAAGGGCACGATCACTAGCGGCGAATCAGCCGCCGGTGGTTACAGATTCCGGCTTTGATTTTTCCGTCGGCGGAGCCGGTGGCGGCAGATAGCGGAAGCCGCTGTTCGGATTGCGCGGATCGAAGGCAAAGGCCTCGCGGTTTTTCAAAAACAGCTTCAGCACGTTCGAGGGGATCGAAAAGCCGAGGCCTTCCACGCCGACGCCGGCGGCCTTCATGTTGTTCACGCCCACGACCTCGCCACGTGCGTTGAAAAGCGGCCCGCCAGAGTTGCCGGGGTTGATCTGCGTCGTACTTTGAATGTACCAGCGCCCTCCATTCTCACGTGCGCGGATGCTGACGATGCCCTTCGACACGCTGCGCTCCAAACCCAGCGGACTGCCGATGGCGAAGACCTCCTGGCCCTGCGTGAGCGTCTCCGAATCTCCCATCGGCACGAAAGGCAGCGATGCAGCCGCGGGATCGTCGATTTGCAGGATGGCGAGGTCGAGGAAACCGTTCATCGCGATGATTTTCACCTGGGTGAACGGCTGTTTCTCCAGCCCCCCAGGTTTTTTGCGATACACCACAACGGTGATCTCACGCTCACCCGCGATGACGTGCTGGTTCGTGATGACGTAGCCGAGTTTGTTAATGATGAAGCCGGAGCCGAGACCTGACGCGGTCTGGATCTGCACCACGGACTCTGCCACACGCTGGACGTTTTTTTCCACCGTCACCGCCTCACGGCCTGGTTCCACGAAATAGATGTCCTCGCCCTGCACCGCCGCCGCCTTGGCCGAGGCGGTGGCTTTTTCGAGCACGGAGATCTCCGCGCGTGGCAACGTCAGCACCGTTTGGCCGAGATCGAGCACCACGGAATCCTCCCGCTCTTTCAGCACCTCGCCACGCAGCTCCGCGCCGTTTTTGAGCACGATCTTCACCGTGTCCGCCGCCAATGCCGAAACCGCCGTGCAGGCGGCCGCGAGAACTCCCAAGCTCAGTATTTTTCGCATCACGGACGCGGACTCTAGCGGACACGTCTGCGGATACGAGTTCTTTTTCCGTCACCCGCGCATCGCCCGCTGGCGCAGGAAGTGGTCGGCCAACACGAGATGCACCATCGCCTCGACCATGGGCACGGCTCTTGGCAACACGCAGGGATCGTGGCGGCCACGGGCGGACAGCGTGGTGTCCTCGCCAGTGTTGGTGACGGTTTTTTGCTCGCGCAAAACGGTGGCGGTGGGTTTGAAGGCCACGCGGAACACGATCTCCTCGCCGTTGCTGATGCCGCCCTGGACGCCGCCGCTGCGATTCGTGCGGGTGCGGACCTTTTGACCGTCCATATAGAACTCGTCGTTGTGCTCCAGGCCGGTCATCGTGGTGCCTGAGAAACCGCTGCCGATTTCAAAACCCTTCGTGGCAGGCAGGCTGAGCATGGCCTTGGCCAGATCGGCCTCTAGGCGATCGAACACAGGCTCGCCCAGACCCGCAGGCACGCCGCGCACGACGCATTCGATCACGCCGCCGACGCTGTTGCCCTCACGGCGGATGTTTTCGATGAGCGCGATCATTTTTTCCGCCGCTACAGGATCGCAGGTGCGGACGATGTTCGATTCGATGACCTCGGAATTCAGCGCAGAGCCGGTGGGCACCTCCGCGTGGATGTTTTGCACCGTTTTGACGTAAGCGAGCGCTTCGTAGCCAGAAAGCGCGTGCTGGAGCACTTTCCGCGCGATGGCACCAGCGGCGACGCGGCCGATGGTCTCGCGGGCGCTCGATCTGCCGCCGCCGGAGACGGCGCGGATGCCGTATTTGGCATCGTAGGTGTAATCAGCGTGGCTGGGGCGATACGCCTGCTGCATCTCGGTGTAAGCCGAAGGACGCTGGTCGGTATTGCGAACAAAAATGCCGATGGGCGTGCCCAAAGTCTGCCCATCAATCACGCCGGAAAGAATTTCGGCGGTGTCGTCCTCTTTACGCGGCGTGACGATCTTGCTCTGGCCGGGGCGGCGACGGTTCAGCTCATGCTGGATGTCCTCAACGCTGAGTGGGATCTTCGGCGGGCAGCCGTCCACGACGACGCCGACGCCGGGGCCGTGGGATTCGCCCCAGGTGCTGATGCGGAAAAGAGTGCCGAAGTTGCTCGCCATAGGCCGCCATCATGGTTTCAAAGTTCAAAGTTCAAAGTTCAAAGTTGTCGTTCCTGGCAAAGTGCGGTGGAATGCCGTCATGATCTTTCCTCGCTGGTTCCTCGCGGTTTTCGGCTGCGCCACGTTTTCGGCGCATTTGCATGGTGCGGAGGTGCTGGAGCTTGAGGGGGCGAAATATCATGTGTTTCGGGTCGAAAAAGCCGACTGGCCGAAATTGCAGCTCGCGTGGCTGGGTGCCGACGGCAAACCGCTGCTCGATTTCAACGGCCTGAAACGCGATCAGGCCGCCAAAGGCCGGAACATCGTCTTTGCGACGAATGCGGGTATCTACGAGCGCGGGCCGAAGCCCTGCGGCCTCACGATCTGCGATTCCAAGGAGCTCGTTCCGCTCAATCTGCGGCCCGGCGAGGGCAATTTTTACCTCAAACCCAACGGTGTCTTTTTCCTTGACGATCAAACCGGCCCTGGCGTGATGGAGGCCGCTGAATTCGCCCGCAGCGGCCTCAAACCGCGACTCGCCACACAGTCCGGCCCGCTGATGCTGCGCAACGGCGTCATCCATCCCGCCTTCAACGTCAACTCACCCAACAAACGCCTGCGCAACGGCGTCGGCGTGCGCAAGTCCGATGGGCAGATCCTTTTCGTCATGAGCGACCGCGACGACTCCGTGAAAGGCCGCGTGACGTTCCATCAATTCAGCCGCCTGTTTCTGCACCTTGGCTGCCAGGACGCACTGTTTCTCGATGGCGACATCTCCACGATGCTGGTGAATCCCAAACCGGACGCGAACTTCATCTCCAACACCTTCGCGGCGATGTTTTTCTTGGCGGAGTGAGGACCGGTCGCTCAGTCGTAACTCAGCACGTCGTGGATTTTCCACGACAGCACCCCGCGTCCCAGGCCGCCTTCGCTCCACTTGCGCAGTTCCAGCACCTCCAGGGGTTCCAGCCACTTGGCCGCTTGCTTGAGACCTGACACGTCATTACCGCCCTGGCCGCGCACCACGGCAAAGGCCTTCAAAAACTCCCGCAGCTTCGTGAAGCTCAGCTTCACGCGCCTTCCCGCCGTCACGGCCTTGCCCGGCTGGCCGAGGTTCTCCGCAAACTGATGCTGCAACGCCCGCGATGTCCCCAGCATGAAAAACCGGTCCGTTAGCGACACGCAGGGCAGCAGATCCTCGGATTCAAACGGCAGCGCGTAAGAGTAACTCGTCACCGGTCCTTTTTGCTTCATCACCGCCTGCGGCAGTTCCAGTGGTTGCGGCAGCGGAGCCTGCTTCGCCAGCTTTTGCAGCGCGGTCTCGATGTTCTGCCACGAGACCCCGATCAACGCGCGATTTTTCATCTCATGCAGCACTGTCAGGCGCGGCAGCGGCACATCCTGACCGCCCGGTGGCAGTCCTGGCAGTGCAGGCATCTTGCCGCCGACATCCAGGATGAACGCGCCGTCATTTCCCAGCGCTTTCTGCCAGATCGTTTTGGTGCCGTCATAAACCTCCAGTACGCCGGGCAACACGGCTTGATCCACCAGCTTGAAAATCTCCGCCGCCTGCTCACCGCCCACGCCTGCGCCGATGACCTCCTTCGTCGCCGCATGGGCCAGCTTCATCCAGGCCTCAAAATAAGCACGACCAGCGCCCGTGGCCGCGCTTTGGCCGCTTACACCCAGCACCACGGATTCGTCATCGAGCAGTGGTGTGAACTGCGAACCCTGCGCCAGCACTGCCGCATTCGCTGGGCTGACACTGCCGGCCCAGTCCAGGTGCAAACCCGCATCCCACCAGGCCACAGCGGCACCGTTGGAGAAATCAGCGTGATAATACGCCTGCTCAGCTGCTCCCAGCTCCACGACCAGCGGCGCCAGTGAACGCGCCACGCCGGCAAACATCTGCTCTTGCTCCAATCCCGCCAGCAAACCGCGCAGCAACGGTTGAAACGGCTCGTCGGATTGCAGCGCGTTCAAAAACGCCCCGTCCCAGCAGGCGACCAGGCCCAGCTCACGCTTTGCATGCGCGTCGTCCGCGAAACGCAGCTCGCTCCGCGCCAGCATTGAATCCTCGACCGAGTTCGCCAGCCGCACCTGCTCCGTCGTGCGCCCCACGGCCACATAGGCGCGTCCTTTGCCCAACCCGAGTGCCAGCACCCATTTTTTCCGCGCCAGCACCTCCAGGCCACGTGCCACGCGATCCCGGGTCTCGGGAGTGATCTGGGGCATCGACTTTACGAGCACCTCCAGCCAGACACGCCGCCGCTCCAGCGTCAAAATCTTGTTCATCGCGATCTCGTTGACCGTGATCTGCTCTCCCTGCGTCGTCACGATGCGAGATTGGGGCGCGTCTCCAAGCCAGTCCGAGATCCGCAGCAGGCCGCTCATCTTTTGCAGCACCTTTTCCGGCTCAGGCGAGGCCACACCGACCATCAGAGGCGGCATTTCAAAGCGTTCCAGCCACAAGATCAACGCCTCCAGCACCTCTGCGTCACGCAGCGCCGCTTCCAGCATCTTTCCCACGTCAAAGCTTGTTCCCAGGCCCGCCAGCGCACCGCCGCTCATCATGCCGCGATACGCGGTCTCGTTGTAGAGGTCGTTCAACTGCCGCAGCATCACGATCCCCTTCGCGCTCTCTTTCCCGAACGCCACAAAAGCCTCGTCCACCTGCACCGCCTCCGCGCCGCCGTCCGCCGCCGGGAGCTGCTCCTCCACAAACGCCATCGTCTGCTTCCACCAATTCGTCGATCTCAAGGCTTCCGCATGCTTGCGGAAGTTCACGCTGCTCAAGCAAAACTCCACATCCCCCGGCACACGCTCCGCCAATCCCAACCGCGAAGACTCCGTCAGCAAAGTCGGCCGCACCACGATGGGCGCTTCGGTCTGGGCCTTCGGCGCGGTTTTTTTCTTTCCGCAGCCGCAGATCAGCAGCGCGGCGAGGAACAGCAATGCCGAAGCCCGAATGCTGAATGACGAATGGTGGAATCCGCCTTCGTCATTCGAGCTTCGGCATTCATTCGTCATTCGGATTTCGTCATTCGTCATTATTTCAAGGCCGCATACACCCGATGCACGTCATCATGCGCGTCGAGCGACTGCAAAAACTCCGTCGCCTCATCGCGCTGCGCGTCGGTCAGTTCCGGGTATTCCTTTGGCACATAGCTCATCTCCGAAGTCGTCACCTGCCAGCCCGCCGCCTTCAGCGCCTTCGTCACCGCGTCCAGGGTCGTCGTTTGCGTGAAAAACCTCGCGCCGACGTGCCCTGCGGCCTCCTCGTCCTCGATTTCCAGCGGTTCCACGTTCTCCGCCTCGGCCTCCAGCGCCGCGACTTCGATGTCGAGCGACTTGTCGGGATGATGTGCCTCGATCAAGCCCACATGGTCGAACATCCACATCACCTTCCCCATGCTGCCGGCGCGGAAGAGCACCTTGATGTCCGAGGACGTGCGGTTGTTGTTGTCCGTGAGGCATTCCACGATCACCGGCACCCGGTGCGGCGTGAAGCCCTCGTAAGTCGTTGTTTCATACTGCACCGCGTCCGGTCCGGTGCCCGAGCCTTTCGCAATCGCGCGCTCGATCGTCTCGCGCGTCACGCTTTGCTTCTTCGCCACCGCGACCGCCGCCGCCAGTCGTGCGTTGTACTCAGGATGCGGCCCGCCCAGCTTCGCCGCCACCTGGATTTCCCGCACCAGCTTGCCCGTGATCTTGCCTTTCTGGTCCGCGGCCATCTCCCGCCATTTCTGTTTCCATTGTGCGCCCATGATGTGTCTTTCAGTTCAAAGTTTAGACGCGCACCAAAGGTGGGAGCGGTGGGAATGCAAGCCGTGCTCCTGCCTTGCCCTCACTTGCGCAGCGCTTCCCGCGCCTTCTTCGGCAGCGCGTCCACCACGAGCTGGTACGAATGCTCGACCAACTCCCGGATCAGCTTCGGCGGCAGGCTGCCGTCCAGCATCACGGTGTTCCAGTGCTTCTTGTTCATGTGCCAGCCGGGTTTGATGGCCTTGTGCTCGTCCCGCAGCTCGATGGCGCGTTCGGGATCGCACTTCAGGTTGATGCGCGCGGGAAAATCCTCCGGCACGGTGATGGCAAACATCTTGCCGCTCACCTTGTAAACCAACGCCTCGGGTCCAAACGGCGTCGTTTCCTCCGCTCCCGGCAGGCTCAGGCAGTGGGCGATGACATCCGGCAGGTCCATGTGGTCATGAAGCCAGCAGCGCCAGTTTAAAGCGGCCGTCATACTGGCCGCCTGCGTGTTTGTTGCAGCAGTGCAGGCAGGCGGTGGGACGGCGGAACTTGCGCACGCGTTGCACCGTCGTCTGGCAGGCCGGGCAGGCATAGACCAGCTTCCGCGCCACCTCGTTGCGCGGCAGCGGCAGGCGATGGTGCGCTTTTTCACCGGCAATGCCCAGGTCCGCGCAGGCCTGACGCCATTCGCGCCCATGCGGCTCGATGCGCCGACGCCCGCTACGATGGTAGGCGATCAAATGCGCCAGCTCATGCTTCAGCGTGCGCTCCACCTGCCCTTCAAAGTCACGCAGCAGCGGATTCAACTCCACCACCCACTTCGGATAACGCGCGTAGCCTGCCGTGCTGCGCAGCCGCGCGTTCCAGCTCACGGTCAACAGTTTCGCGCCACCGGGCAGCTCCAACGCATGCAGCCATTCGCGCGCCTGCGCCTCCAGCGTTTCGTCGCGACCGTCCTGCAGGGCGGTTTCGGTCATTTCCGGCGGCTCCACCGCCTCCAGCTCACGCACCGACTGAAACGGCGTCCATACCGGCTGCGCCGTGAAGTCGAAAAAAAGCTGGGAGAGATCGAGCATGACGCGTCACTTCTGCTTCTTGGCCTTCACCTGATGCTCCTGCTGGCCGAGCGCGTAGAGCATGTCCGGCGGCACCGATTCGAGGATGAAAACATTCGCGCCAATGGTGCTGCGCGCGCCGATCACCGTGTCGCCGCCCACAATCGTCGCGTTCGCATACACCGTGACGTGATCTTCCAGCGTCGGATGCCGCTTCTTGCCACGCAGCGCCTGCCCGGCGGCCAGCGACCGCGCCACAAGGCCCACACCTTGATACAGCTTCACGTGATTGCCCAGCGCCGCCGTTTCGCCGATCACCACGCCCGTGCCGTGATCAATGAAGAAATGCGTGCCGATCTCCGCGCCTGGATGGATGTCGATCCCCGTGCGGCCATGCGCCCACTCCGTCATCATGCGCGGGATGAGCGGCACATTTTCTTTGTACAACACATGCGCCGTGCGCTGGATGGCAATCGCCTCCAGGCCCGGATACGCCAGAATGATTTCCTCAAAGCCACGCGCCGCTGGATCGCCCTCGAAAGCGGCCTCCACATCGTTTTGCAGCAGCGCACGCACCTTGGGCAGCGCCAGCATGAAGCGGCACACGAGGCCTTCGCTCTCTGCCGGGGTCGAATCACCGTTCAATCGCACCGTGCGACGCACCTCGACGTTTAAACGCTGACGGATGCCCGCGACGAGCTCGTGCGTCATGAGCTGCAGCTCGTCCGATGTCACCGCCTCCTCGGAAAAGAAGCCGGGGAAAAGCAGGTGCAGCAAATCCTCGCACAGCGACGCGATCGCCTGTTTCGACGGCAGGTTCCCGCAATCGACGTGGTTGATCCCCCCGACCTCGTGATACGAGGCCATGAGGCTGGTGACGATCTCATCCTGGCGGCAATCCATGTGAATCCAGCGATACCGCGCTGCGGAGGGGATTCAAGCAAGGCGTGGCAGAAACCTTGGTTGCGAAGAGGTGAAGTTGTTCGTAACCACCCACTGCCGTGTGAATAACCATGCTCGCGAACATCAACCAGCTCAAACTTCCCGATCCCTGGCAGCACCAGGCGGTGAATTTGTTGCGGGCGGGCACGGATGTCGTCGTCAGCGCGCCGACCGGGGCAGGGAAGACGTACATCTTTGAACTGCTGCACCAAGGCCGGCATTTGCAGGGTCAGGCGATCTACACGGTGCCGACTCGCGCTCTCGCGAATGACAAATACGCGGAGTGGAAGGAGGCGAAGTGGAATGTGGGCATCGCCACGGGTGACATCGCAGAGAATGTCGATGCGCCGGTCGTGGTGGCGACGCTGGAGACACAGCTCGAACGCCTCGTGCGCGGTGAAGGGTCGTCGCTGCTGGTGATCGACGAATATCAGATGATCTCAGATCACGCTCGCGGTGCGAATTATGAAGCTGCTGTCGCTCTGGCTCCGGTAGGCACTCGTTTGCTGCTGCTAAGCGGCTCCGTGGCGAATCCCGAGGATGTGGTGGCTTGGCTGCGCGGGTTGAATCGCCAGGCCGAGGTCGTTTTGACGAAGGAACGGCCCGTGCCGCTCGAAGAGGTGCCGATGGAGACGCTGCCGCAGCGTCAGCGGCAGTTTGAAAACTACTGGCCGCGCTTTGCCGCCGCCGTGATGATCTCGGACCTCGCGCCGTTGCTCATTTTTGCGCCGAGGCGCAAGGAAGCCGAGTCCATCGCACGTCGCCTCGCCGCCGATCTGCCGATGGGCGATCCGCTGGATCTCACGCCGGAGCAGCGGGCCGTATGCGGCAAGGATTTGGCGACGCTGATCGAAAAGCGCATCGCGTTTCATCACAGCGGCCTTTCGTATGGTGCGCGTGCGGGCGTGATCGAGCCGCTGGCGAAAGCGGGGCAGCTCCGTGTGATCGTGGCGACGATGGGCCTCGCGGCAGGCATCAATTTCTCCGTGCGCAGCGTCCATGTGGCCGGCACGACCTACCACGATGGCCGTAGCGAGCACAAACTCGCGCCCGACGAGTTGCTGCAAATGTACGGTCGCGCTGGTCGCCGTGGACTCGATGACAAAGGCCACGTCGTCACCAGTCGTGACAGTCCTTCCATCTTTGATGCGCGGCCTGCGCGTTTGCATCGCAGCGCCTTGCTCGCTTGGCCGATTTTTCTGCGTGTGATGAAGCATGCGGCCTTGAAGCAGGAAAACCCTTTTGAAGCCGCCAAACACTTCTCCGAGCGTCTTTTCGCCAAAGTTCCGCCGCTCCTAGGCTTGGAAGACTTGGAGCCGAATCTCGCGCCTCCGCAGTTGGAGAACGCGAAGGCTCTGTTCGGCCTCGAAGCGACGGAGAAGCAGATTTTGAACTCGGCGGGCGAATGGGAGCGCCAGCATCGTCACGCGCTGCAACGCGTGCCCTTGAGCCGTGTGCATGCCACGCTCGCTGTTCCCGCCTTCGCGGCAAAGTTTGCGCATGGCATCGGCCGTGTGGGCAAGATTCGTCGAGAGAAGGATGTGATCTATGGCGTCGAGATCAGCCTCGGCACGCCGGTGGGTGATGACATCAAGCCCACCAAGTCCATCCGCCGCCTGCTGAAGCTGCCACGCAAGGCGGAGACGGTGCCGCTGGAGGAAATCACCGTGTTGCATGCCGGTGACCTGGCGAACGCGATCCTCGCGAATGTTGAGGAGGTCATTCAGGACGTTGCGCCCGAGCTCATCGGCACGGTGACGAAGGAGAACCTGGTGTTTGCCTGCTTCGACCTCTCACCGGTCGAGGTGATGGCGTATGAGGATAGTCACGGATGCCTTCTATTCGCGCCGCAAGAACGCAGCATCGTGGTGAGGAACGAAACCGGCGTCCACATGCCCGAAACGGTCACCACCGACCGCGAACCGCGTCCAGGATCACCGATTCACGCCTGGCGCACGCTTGGTCTCATCGACGCGGATGGTGCGCCGACTCGTCGCGGCGAAATCTTCAGCTTCTTCCAGCATGGTGAAGGTTTGGCCGTTGTCGCAGCACTGGAGGACGAAAGTTATCCTGCGGACGATCTCGTGCATCACATGGCGAACCTGCGCAGCGGCTCGAAGTTCGATCTGCCGCTCGATTGCGGCTCCGAACGCCTCGCAGCCGTGTGTCGCGGCACCTACGGCTTCGTCAATCATCACGGCTACCTCGAAAACGGCCTGCCTATCGACTACGGCGAAGGCGCGGCGGAGCTTCTCGATGCCATGCTGCATCCCGAACAACCGGGTGCCCAAGATTTGAAGGCCGGCATCGCCGAAGGCGACATCTCCCGCGCCTATGTCGAATGGCTCAGCCTGCTGCGCCACATCAGTCATGCGCCTGATCATCCATGGAAGCGCTGGATCGCTCTCAAAGAAGCCGCGAAAGCCGTTTTAAAGCACCACACCAAGACCCTGCGCCACTTCTTCCACCTCGATCTCCCGCCGTTGACGAACAAGCAGAAGCACGGCAAGACGCGGCATTATTTGATGGTGAAGTGAGGTGTTGAAGCAACGCATCAGCGCCAGATAGTGGGCTGCACAGTCCTGTGTGCGGGTTTGGGCGTCAGGAGACGTTCGTTATGCCGCACAGAGGACTGTATGGACCACTTTGCTATCGCCATGTCACTCACTGCTCTTCAAAACGCCCGCCCCGAAACAGCCATCGTGCTCGGTTCAGGCCTTGGAGGTGTGGCGGAGGCATTTGGGGTCGAATGCGAGGTGCCGTATGCCGAGGTGCCCGGATTGAGCGCCTCCACGGTGCCGGGGCATGCGGGACGCTTTGTTTTGGCGCGTCATCGCGACAAACCGATCCTCATCGCCCAAGGACGGCGGCATTTGTATGAAGGTCTCAGTGCAGCAGAGGTCGCAGCGGGCATTCGTTTCATGCACGGCCTCAGTGTGAAGCGTGTGGTGCTCACGAATGCAGCGGGTGCGATTGATGAGCACTTCCATGTCGGTGGTTTGATGCTCATCACGGATCACATCAACCTCCAGGGCACCACGCCGCTGCTCGGCGGGCCGCACTTCCATGACATGAGCGAGGTCTATTCGCGGGCCTGGGCGGAAAAATTCCACGCGGCGGCGGTGGAGATCGGTTTGAAGTTGCATGCGGGCGTCTATGCCGCGCTGCTCGGCCCGCAATACGAGACGCCCGCTGAAATCCGCATGCTGCACAGGCTCGGTGCCGACGCCGTCGGCATGTCCACGGTGCCGGAGGCGATTCAAGCCCGCGCGCTCGGCATGGAAGTGGCTGGCATCTCCATGCTCACCAACTGGGCAGCCGGTCTGCGACCGCAGACACTGCATCACGCCGAAGTCGTTGAAGTCGGAAAGACCGCAAGCCTGTATCTAGCGCGATTGTTGAAAGCGGTGGTATGAGATTTCCTCCACTCGGCAAAACATCGCACCATTACAAAGCCGCACCTCATGCTTGGCATGAACACAAAGTGAAAGCGGTTTCATGGTGAAGGCATCGTGATCGTCGAAGGCACCGACCTCTCCGCCATCTAAACTGCGATCGAAGGTTCACGCGTCTGGGCTTGGCTCTCCATGCGCCCTGGCACCATGCTTCAAGAGTGCGAGCCCAAAGCAGCGCCAACTTCCGGCATGAAAGGCTGGCAAGCTTTTTAGCGTGACTGCCAGCGCAGCAAGTAACATCTTCCGTCACTTCCGCTCTCCAAAACTCCATGAAGCTCACACTCGCCCTTCTTTCATCTCTCGCCGCTTCTGCTTTCGCGCTCGATCCTCACGTCGAAGCCGTCATCCGCATCGTCGAAGCCGCCAAAGGGAAAATCGAGAAGACCGAGGACGGCCAGAGCCTCAAACTCGTCGATCTCGCCGTGCCAAACACCGGCCCGCATGACCACCGCAAAGACGATCCGTATGACGCCGCCTTTTTCGAACACCTCAGCCACATCACCACGCTTGAATCTCTGAACGTCATCTCGACGAAGGCTAACGACGAATGGATCACGCCGCTCGGGAGGCTCACGAACCTCAAAACGCTCCGCTTCACCAACAACGGCAAACTCACCGATGCGGGGATGGAGACCTTCGCTGGCCTGACGAACCTCGAATCCTTCTCCTTCGTTGGCACCACCATCACGGGCAAGGCGTATGCCAAATGCACCGGCTGGACCAAAGTCACCAAAGTGAGCCATCGCGGCAGCAGCATCGACGATGAAGGCCTCAAACAGCTCTGCGAGCATCTGCCGAATCTCGAAAGCATCAGCCTCGCCCACGCGAAGTTCACGGACGCAGGTGCCCCATATCTGGCCAAGCTCACGAAGCTCAAAGGTCTCGAACTCGGCACCAAGAACGCCACTCCCGCGTGCCTGAAGAACCTCGCCAGCCTCCCGCTGGAGTATTTGCAGCTCGGCGATGGTCTGGATGCTCCCGAAGGCATCGCCGCCATCAAGGCCATCTCCAGCTTGAAGCGTGTTACGCTCACGGACTGCTCCAAACTCGACGACGCGGGCCTGAAACTCGCCGCCGGCCTCACGCAGCTCGAACAACTCGAACTCGGTCGCCTCGCACTGCCAGACGAACGCATTCCACAACTTGCCGCCTTCGCCCATCTCAAGGAATTGAAGCTCATCGACCGCTCCAAAGGCTACTCGCCCGAAACGCAGGCCAAAATCAAAGCCCTGCTGCCGAACGTCGATGTGAAATTCCAGTGATCATTTTTCCCGACACTTGCTGGTTCTGGCAGATGTAACCCATCGAGAATCCAGATGGTGAAGAGGGCAAAAAGAAGGCCCAGGCACGACTCATTCTCTGTCCCGCGCACGCGTGGCATGAAAAGGCCACTCGCTGGCCGTATTGGATGTGGTATGCGCATCATCAGTTTCATCATCCTCACCGCCACGCCCGCTCTTGCGGTTGATTTCGTGCGCGAGGTGCGGCCCATCTTTGAAAAGCACTGCTACGAGTGCCACGGCGCTGAAAAACAGAAGAACGACTACCGCCTCGACATCAAGGCCGTGGCCTTGAAGCACCTGAAGCCGGGAAAGAGCGCGGAAAGCCAGCTTTTCCGCTTCGTCAGCGGTTTGGAGAAAGACACGCCCATGCCGCCGAAGTCGAAGCTAAGCCCGGCAGAGCTCGAAACGCTCCGCCGCTGGATCGACGAAGGTGCAAACTGGCCGGACGGCGTCGATGTCGCGAAACTGGAGGACAAAACGGACTGGTGGGCCTTCAAACCTCTCTCCAAACCCCAAGGCCAAAGCGTGGATGCCTTCATCCACGAAAAGCTCAAAGAAAAAGGCCTCACGCCCGCCCCACGCGCCGATGCCCGTACGCTCATTCGTCGTCTCTACTTCGATCTCACGGGCCTGCCACCTGATCCGTCCGATCTGACCGATCTGACAGATGAGAAGTATGAAGCACTCGTGGACAAGCTCCTCGCCTCCCCACGCTATGGCGAGCGCTGGGCGCGGCACTGGCTGGATGCCGTGCATTACGGTGAAACCCACGGCTATGACAAAGACAAGCCGCGCATGAACGCCTGGCCTTACCGCGACTACGTCATCCGTGCTTTGAACAACGACAAACCCTACGCCCGCTTCATCGAAGAGCAGATCGCCGGAGATGCGCTCTATCCGGGCACGGTGGATGGCATTACGGCGCTTGGGTTCATCGCCGCAGGGCCGTGGGACTACATCGGGCATGCGGAGGTGCCGGAGACGAAGCTCGATGGCAAGATCGCGCGGCATCTCGATCGCGATGACATGGTGCAAAACGCCATCGGCACCGTGTGCAGCCTCACCGTGCAGTGTGCGCAGTGCCACTATCACAAATTCGATCCCATCTCGCAGGAGGACTACTATTCGCTGCACGCCGTCTTCGCCGGCATCGACCGCACCGACGTCGATTACTACCCGGATGACGCGTCGATGCAGAAGTTCGCCGCGCTTCAAAAGCAAAAGAAGCAGATCACGGACACCATCGCGGCCTTGGAAGAGCCTTTGAAGAAAAAAGCCGGTGCAGCCTACGCCGCGCTCAGCAAGCGAATCGACGGCGCGGCGGAGAAAGGTCCGAATCCGAATGCGAAACCTGATTTCGGCTATCACAGCACCATTTCGCCCTCGCAGGATGCCGTGAAGTGGGTGCAGGTCGATCTCGGCAAAAGCGTGCAGGTCGAGCGAATCGTGCTGAAGCCCTGTTACGACGACTTTGGCAAGATCGGCGGTGGTTTCGGCTTCCCGGTGCGATTCAAAATCGAGGTGAGCGATGATCCCACCTTCCAAACCGGCGTCACGCTCGTGTGGCGGAAGCACGACGCCACCTTCATGAATGACTTCGCCAATCCCGGCCTGAAGCCATTCGAAAGCGGCACCGCAGGCGATGACGGCGTCACGGGCCGCTTTGTGCGTGTCACCGCCGTGAAGCTCGCCAAACGGAGCAACGACTACATCTTCGCGCTCGCCGAGATGGAGGTCTATGACAGCAAAACCGGTCCCAATCTGGCCGCTGGCCGTCCCGTGACCTCGCTCGATAGCATCGAGGCCGCGCCGCGCTGGCGGAAAGCCAATCTCACCGATGGCATCGCCCCCGAAAGCCGCAGCGAGGAGGACAAACTGAAGCTCATCCGCGAACGCGATGCCCTCATGCTCGCGCAGGCCGATGAGGCCACGAAAACGAAACTGCGTGAAGCTCGCAAGCAACGCGATGCCCTACCGCAATTGCCCGCGCCGCAGAAAGTGTATGCCGGAGCCGTCCACTACGGCAGCGGCGCATTCAAAGGCACGCACGGTGTGCCACGAACGATCCAAGTGCTGAAACGTGGCGATGTGAAACAACCCGCTCAGGAGGTGAGCCCAGGTGCCGTCAGCACGCTTGGCAGATTGTTTGATCTGCCCTTCCAAGTCAGCGGCGATCACGAAGCCGCCCGCCGTGCCGCTTTGGCGAAATGGATCACGGATCCAAACAACGCCCTCACCTGGCGCAGCATCGTGAATCGCGTGTGGCAGCATCACTTCGGCCGCGGCCTCGTCGAAACCGCGAACGACTTTGGCCGCATGGGCACCAAGCCGAGCCATCCGGAGCTGCTGGATTGGCTGGCGCTGACCTTCCGCGACGACATGGGCGGCAGCTTGAAGAAGCTGCACAAGCTCATCGTGATGAGCGAGACGTATCGCCAAGAAAGTGGTTTCGGCTTTAGCCGAAATGATGCGGCTAAAGCCGCAGCCACTTTGGACGCCGCCAACCAGTGGCTCTCCCGCCAAACCCGCCGCAAGCTCGACGCCGAGGCCATCCGCGATTCCATCCTCGCCGTCAGCGGCAAGCTCGACCTCACGATGGGCGGGCCGAGCTTTCAGGACTTCGTCATCGACAAGCCACAGCACTCGCCGCACTACGAATACCATCTGCACGATCCCGAGGACCCGAAGAGTCACCGCCGCAGCATCTACCGCTTCATCGTGCGCAGCCAGCAGCAGCCTTTCATGACCGTGCTCGACTGCGCCGATCCCTCCATGCGGGTGGACAAGCGCAACGAATCTCTCAGCCCGCTGCAAGCACTCGCCATGATGAACAATGGCCTCACCGTCACCATGGCGAAACACTTTGCCGCACATGCCGGCAGCGTAAGACGCGCCTTCCAACTCGCCCTCGCCCGCGAGCCAAAGCCCGATGAACTCGCCGCCCTGGAAGACTACGCGAAACGCGAAGGCCTCGAAAACACCTGCCGCGTGATTTTGAATCTGAATGAGTTCAGCTTTGTGGATTGATGCCGGAGAGCCGCTGCAAGTTTGAAGTCATGAGGACGCTTTATAGCCATGACTTGGTCCCAAAACTATGATCCTCTCGGCAATCTGATCTTCTCGTCGCTCGTGGCGGCGTTGCCTGTGGTGGTGCTGCTGGGGTTGCTGGCTTTCTGGCATGTGCGGGCGCATTTCGCGGCGCTGGCGGGACTCGTGGCGGCGGCGCTGATCGCGGTTTTTGTGTATCACATGCCAGCGCAGCTCGCGGGCATGGCAGCGGTGAACGGGGCGGTGTTTGGCCTGTTCCCCATCGGCTGGATCGTGCTGAACGCGATGTTTGTCTATAACCTAAGCGTGGAGACGCGGCAGTTTGAGGTGATGCAGAAGCAGATCGCGGGAGTGTCCGGGGATCGGCGTATTCAGGCGCTGATGATCGCGTTTTGCTTCGGCGCGTTCATCGAAGGCGCGGCGGGCTTTGGCGCACCGGTGGCCATCACGGGGGCGCTCATGATTGGTCTCGGCTTCAAACCGCTCGAAGCGGCAAAGTTGTCACTCATCGGCAACACGGCACCCGTGGCTTTTGGGTCACTGGGCATCCCGTTGACGACGATGGCGGACATCACAGGTCTCGATCTCATGAAACTGAGTGCGATGGTGGGCAGGCAGTTGCCCGTCTTCTCATTGCTCGTGCCATTCTGGCTGGTGGCGGCGCAGGTGGGCTGGCGCGGCATGGTGGCGGTCTGGCCCGCTTGTTTCGTCACGGGAGCGAGCTTTGCGGTGATGCAGTTTGTGATGAGCAACTACCACGGCCCGTGGCTGGTCGATATCGTCAGCGCGGTGGTGGCCATGGCTTCACTCGTGCTCTTCATGAAGGTGTGGAAGCCGCGTAATGTGGCGGATGAAACGACTGGCGATACGACGAGCACTGCCGGTGCGTGGAAAGCCTGGCTGCCGTGGGTTTTTCTGACGGTCTTCGTTTTTGTCTGGGGCATGCCGCAGGTGAAGTCCGGGCTGAATGCGCTCTTCAATCGCGAGATCGAGGTGCCGATGCTGCACCTCGCGGTCGAGCGTGTGCCGCCGGTGGTGATCCATGCAGAGATGGAGAAGGCGGTCTTCAAACTGAACCTTCTCAGCTCTGCCGGAACCTCGGCGATGCTGGCGGGAATGCTCGCGGGACTTTGCCTTGGCGTGTCGCCGCGTGAGCTTCTCGGCATTTATGGACGCACGATCTGGAAGCTGCGCGTCTCACTGCTCACCATCTCACTGATGCTCGCGATGGGTTACGTCACGCGCTACAGCGGCACGGACACGACGATGGGCCTCATGATGGCTTCCACAGGCGTGCTGTTTCCCTTTTTCTCTCCGATCATCGGCTGGCTCGGCGTGGCGCTGACAGGCAGCGATACGGCATCGAACGTGCTCTTTGGCAATCTCCAGCAGGTCACCGCGAACCAACTGGATCTCTCACCGATTCACATGGCGGCCTCGAACAGCTCCGGCGGAGTGATGGGCAAGATGATCGACGCGCAGAGCATCGTCGTCGCTGCTGTGGCGACGGGTGGTCGTCCCGATAGCCCTGATGCGGGCACGGTGCTGCGCAGCGTGTTCTGGCACAGCGTGGCGCTGGCGCTGCTCATGGGGCTGCTGGTGATGGCGCAGGCTTACTGGCTGCCGTGGATGGTGGTGAAGTGAGCCGCGATTGCGTGACAAGGCGTGACTCGCATGCCGCGTATTGGTAAAGCACACTTCGCCATGCTCACCCGCCGCCAGCTTCTTCAGACCACCGGACAAGGTTTCGGCGCACTCGCCTTTGCCTCGCTGAATGCGGGGGAGACAGCGCATCGTTCGCAGACTTTCACGCCGAAGGCGAAACGCGTGGTGCAGCTCTTCATGGGCGGTGCGGCGAGCCACATCGACCTCTTTGATTACAAGCCTGCGCTCATCAAGCATCACGGCGAGGAGTCTGACTTCGGCGAGAAGGTGGAGGCGTTTCAAAACGGGCTCGGGCCGTGGAAAAAGCCGGTGTGGGAGTTCAAACCTTATGGAAAAAGCGGTCGAATGCTCAGCGAGGCCGTCGCGCCGCTCGGCGCGTGTGCGGATGACATGGCCTTCGTGCACAACATGGTCGGCAAGACCGGCGTGCATTCGCAGGGCACGCTACTCCAGGCCACGGGTTTCAATCTGCCCGGCTTTCCCGGCATGGGCTGCTGGGTGAGCTACGCGCTTGGTTCGCTGAGCGACAATCTGCCGACCTTTGTCGTGCTGCCGGATCATCGTGGCTTTGCCTCGAACGGGCCGAAGAACTGGGACAGTGCCTTTTTGCCCTCGCAGCATGCCGGGACGATCATTTATCCTGGTGCCGAGACACCGATCAGCGATCTGTTTCCGCACAAATCAGGTCGCTACATCTCCGCGCGGTCAGATCGCGCCGGATTCGAACTGCTGGAGCAGTTGAACCGCAAACACCTTCAGCAGCGCGAGGAAGACTCGCGTCTCGACTCGCGCATCCAGAGCTACGAACTCGCCGCGAAGATGCAGCTCGCCGCGCCTGACGCGCTCGACATCAGCCATGAGTCCGATGCGATAAAGGCGATGTATGGCATCCAAGAGCATCGCAAAGTCTGGCCCACCGAGATCAATCCCGAGGAAGAGGCCGACTACATGGGCCGCAAGTGCCTCGCCGCGCGACGCTTGCTCGAGCGTGGCGTGCGTTTCGTACAAATCTGGAGCGGCAACGACAACGGCTTCCCGCGTCGGAACTGGGACAGCCATGAGGACGTCGAGCGCGATCACGGCCCGCTGGCCTGGGGCATGGCGAAGGCGGTTTCAGCGCTCATCCTCGATCTGAAACAACGCGGCATGCTCGAAGAGACGATCATTCTCTGGACCACCGAGTTTGGCCGCATGCCGAGCACGCAGGGCGGCAAGGGACGGGATCACAACCCCTACGTCTTCACCAACTGGCTCTGCGGCGGCGGCATCAAGGGCGGCGTTACCGCAGGCGAAAGCGATCAATGGGGCTACAAACCGCTCGACCGAGCCAACCCAACAACTTGCTACGACATCCACGCCACGATGATGCACCTGCTCGGCATTGACCATGAAAAGCTGACCGTTCGCCACAACGGCATCGACCGACGCCTCACGGACGTGCATGGGCATGTGATTCGTGAGTTGGTTGGGTGAGAGCTTGCCAGGCTGGAGCGCATTCCCGCTGGCAATTTGCCGCATCATGACGGATGGCACGGGATGTCGCACCCATTTGCAGAACTTGGAATCCCAGAGGCCATGATCCGTGGCCTGGAGGAGCTGGGCATCACTACGCCGACGGAGGTTCAGAAGAAAGTCATCCCTTTCCTGCTGACCGACGGCAGCGATCTCATCGCCCAGGCCCAGACCGGCACCGGCAAGACGGCGGCGTTTGGCCTGCCGCTGTTGACGAAGATGAATCCCAAGCATCGGGACATCCAGGGGCTCGTTCTGGCCCCCACGCGTGAGTTGGCGAAGCAGATCGGCAAGCAGCTCTTCCGTTTCACGAAGTACACGGATAAAATCTTTATCGAAGTCCTGAGCGGCGGCGACAACATTGACCGCCAGACGGAGGCGCTGAAGCGTCCCACGCACATTGTCGTCGCCACTCCGGGTCGCTTGCTCGACCTGCTCGAACGCGACGCGCTGACACTCGAATTCGTGCGCTATGTGGTGCTGGATGAGGCGGATGAGATGCTGAGCCTCGGCTTCAAGAAACAGCTCACGGACATCCTCAAGCTGGCGGCCATGCGGCGCAGTACTTGGCTGTTTTCCGCGACTTTCCCGGAGGCGATCCAGGTTTTCATTAAAGGCTGCATGTCGCCTGAAGCGCATTCGATCCAGATCGACCAGGCGAACGTGGTGAACCGCGACATCGACCACCGTTTTGCGATCTGCAAGCGCGAGGACAAGACCGCGTTCATCGCCAACTTCTTGAAGCGCCAGGAAGGACGCGGTCTCATTTTCTGCCGCACCAAGGCCGGTGCGAACGAGCTGCATCAGGAGCTGGTCGCGCTCGGGCTACCGGTGGATGTGCTGCAGGGCGATCTCATGCAAAAGGAGCGAGACAAGGTGATGCGCGCCTTCAAAAAGCAGCGCGTGCAGTTCGTGGTGGCCACGGATGTTGCCGCGCGTGGCATTGATGTCGAAGGACTGACGTTTGTGATCCACCACCAGCTGCCCGACCAACGCGAATACTACACGCATCGCAGCGGCCGGACAGCCCGTGCCGGGAAGAAAGGCATGTCGCTCGCCTTGATCAACTCCAAGGAAAAATGGCAGCTCACCGAGCTGGAAACAAAGCTGCGGGTGAAGTTCAGCGAGTACCGGAAGTAGCGGTCACGGCTTCAGCTCCGTGTTGGACACGCCCAGCGTGCCGGGATGAAGCAGGTTGTTGGAGAAATGCATGCCGCGTGGCGTGTTCGGGCCTCCGGCGATGATGACGGCGTATTTGTAGCGCGGTTTGCCGATGCTGTGGACGATGTTGCCGGTGACGATCACGTCGGTGAGCGGTGGATCGTCGGGCTGCTGACCGGTGTCGAATTTGAAGGGGGAGCGTTCGTCGCCCCAGATCCAATGCGCGTCGCCATGGCCGAAGTCGGAGATGATGTTGTTCGAGATAATCGAGCCGCCGTCGAAGTTTTCAGGGTTCGCTCCGGCACCGGGCATGAGGCCGATGGCCCAGAGGCTGTTGCGGGTGAACTGGTTGCCGGTGATGAGCACGTTGCGGCTGCCGTGCATGGCTTTCATGCCGATGAAGGCATTGGTGACGATGTTGTTGGCGACGATGACGTGATCACAATGCAGGTCGATGCCTTGCGCGGCGTTTTCGATGTGATTGCCGATGACGCGCGTGAGGTCGGTCACGGTGGGAGCGTTGACGACGATGCCGGAGCCCTGCTGCCAGGCGTCTGTGTAGTTCGCGTCCCAGGCCTGCTGGCTCATGACGCCGCCTTTGACGTCATTCTTCTTCACGAAGTCGCCCAGCTTGTGCTTCGCCTTGATCTCGGGCGTGGGGACGAAGTTGTCCTCAATCACGCGGTTACCTTCGATCAAACAACCGGGGCTGTAACTGACGCTGATGCCCGTTCCATCGGTGCAGTTGAAGGCGTAGCCCCAGTCCTTGCTCTGCGTGCGGTCATCAATGCTCACGCGCATGTAATTCCGCACCAGGCAGCGGCTGATGCGGCAGTCCTGGCTCTCACGCAGCGTGATCGCGCCGGCAGGACTGCGATTGTCGATGACACGCACGTTGTCGATGACGAGATCGCGGCATTTGATCGCTAGGATGCCTTCATTGCGGCTCTCCATCTTTCCTTCAGGCCGCGTGAGCGTCAGATCACGAATCTCGGCAGCGGTGGCGTTTTCGATCTCGATGATGGGCTGATCCGCGCTCTGCTGAATGATTCGGCCGGGGCCGAAAAGCCCGCTGCGCTCGCCGCGAATGCGAATCTTGGCCGTGATCGGGTAATCACCCGCTGGCACGAACAGCATGCGGTTCGGATTCGCATCCAGCGCGGCTTGAATCGACGGATACGCGCTGACAGATAGTTCTGCGGCGGAGGCGCTGATGGCGAGGAGACTGGCGAGAAGGAGAAACGGGGCTTTCATGGAGCGGGACAGGTTAAACTTCACCAATCCGCCTCTTCGCACAGGGACTTCGGAATTTTGCCGTCCGGTCGGCTCACGCTGTCACCGGCTTCTCCGACATCATCACGGCGTCTTTCGCCGGAGCAGGAGCCATCCAGGTGCTGATCTCAGCCTTGAGCCAGACCATGATACCATCAAAAAGCAACCGGCCCGCCGAGGTGTCGGGAGACATGCTCATGCGCGGTGCCAGGAAGTGGCCGTGATTCTTGAGGCCGTAGATGCCTTTGCGCACGCGTTCCTGGGCGATGCAGACGAGGCGGCGGTTGTAGAAGGCCATGAACCTGCCGAAAAAGGCACCGATGGGGCCATCGTAGGGCATCAGTTTCCATTCGTGGGCCGGATTGGTATAGACGCCGCGCACCGGTCCGAGGAAGTAGGTGGAGAGGTCCATGAGGAAGGCGGCGTGCATCAGCTCGGCATCGCCGAGATAGGTGTACTTGTCCTTGTAGAGCGCCTCGAACCAAGTGCGATAGCTGCGCGGGTAGGCCTTGTTGAGATAATCGGTGATCATCTGCGTGTCCTCTCCCGCGAGGTTTTTGCGCACGAGATCCGTGGCCGCCGAGACGGTGAAACCGCAGAAATCGAGGCCCTGGCTGTACAGCGGGTCCATGAAGCCGGCGGCGTCTCCCACCATCACCCAGCGGTTCCCGGCGATGTATTCGGCGTGGTAGCCGAGGTTCTTGTAGTAGAAGGTATCGCCTTCATCTGGCACGGCGTTTTCAAACATCAGCCTGCCCACAGGGTGATTCAGCAGATGGGCCTGGAGCCGTGCGGCGAGGGACGGCCCCTCCGGCAGCGTGTACAATCGGCGATCCCAGGTGACGCCGGCGCTGAAGCTGCCGTCCGAGAGCGGGATGATCCAGCACCACCAGCCGCGGCCCATGAGGTGGTTGGTGGCCGTAGTGCGGATGCATTTGGCTTCTGCCGCGAGCTTCGGGAACATCTTGCGGCTCTTGAAGCTGTCGAGGTCGTTGACGTTGCGGAAGCGGCACCAGACGGATGAGGTGGGATGCTCGTCGCCGATGGAATGCTGAATGCCGAGCTTTTTGGCGAGCACGGCGGCCTTGCCGGAGGCGTCGATGATCCACTTCGTGGTCACGGTGCGGAGCTGGCCCTCCTGCGGCATGATTTCGAGCGTGTGAGGGGCCTCGTTCTCGGACAGCGTGATCGTTTTGATTGTCGCCGGTCGCAGCAGCTCACAGCCGAAATCACGCGCTTCTTTTAGCAGATGCTCGTCGAGAATCGAGCGGTCGAGCTGGAACGTCGCCAGCCGGGCCTGGAAGCGCGGACCGATCTCGGTCAGGTCGTCCACGGAATCCTGCGGCGTTTTGCAGAACCACATGCGCAGGCCGTGCTTCTGGTAGTGCTTTCCGCTCAGGTGGCTGGACTGGTGCAGCACGCGGGTGAGGAAGCAGCCGGCCACCTCGGAGGTGCTCTCGCCCACCTTGCGGTCGAAATGCACGGTGCGCTCGACGATCAGCACCCGCATGTCAGGATGATCGCGTTTCAGCATCATGCCCGCCGCCGCGCCGGAAAAGGCCCCGCCCATGATGATCACATCGTAATCCGTGGCGGGCATATTCATGGCGGGCGAGGGTGAAAATCTTGGTTG
>JBIKYB010000128.1:0-13872 GCA_044355475.1 Prosthecobacter sp. | reverse complement strand
AACAGTCGAAGAAGAACGACTCCCTCTCCTTTCTGTCCGCGCCTAAATAATGCCAATCGCCGAATCCGCAACCTGCCAGCCGCACGAACACACCGCTCCGGCGAGCCTGGGGCTGCATGATGCCATCTGGACGCGACTGATGCTGACCCTGATGCGCTGGCTGCCTGCACCAGTGATCTCCGCGCTGACCTGGCCGGTCACGGCCGTGATCTGGCTGCTGGCCGTGCCGCAGCGCGAGGCGGTGCGCGCCAATCTGAGCGCCCTGTTGCCGGTGCGGGGCACCAGCGCCTTCACCAGCTTCCATGTGTTTTACCAGTTCGCGCTGACCTACCTGGACCGACTCTGGCACCTGCACTTTGGGCGCGAGGTGGAGTGGGAAGTCATCGGCAAGGATGATTTCGAGGCTTTGCAGAAGGAGAACGGTGGCGCGCTCGTCTTCACCGTGCATTCCGGCAACTACGACCTCGGTGCCGGGCTCTTCGCCCGCAAATTTGGCCGCACCATTCACACCGTGCGCGTTCCCGAGGCCACCGACTCCCTGCAGGAGCTGCGCAAGCAGGAACTGCGCGAGGAGGAGCGCCGCCACCCCAACCTGCATGTGCATTACAATGAGCCGGGCGGCCATCTGGGCATGGAGTTGTGCCGCAAGCTCTTCGCCGGAGAAGTCGTCTGCGTGCAGGGCGACCGCGTGATGGGAGAAGTCGCCCCCGTCGAGGCGCACATTGACGGCGTCACCTATCGCATCCCACGCGGGCCACTCGTGCTCGCCGAAGTGACTGGCGTGCCGTGCTACCCGGTGTTTCTCAGCCGCAAAGGCCGCCTGTCTTACCGAATCGAGATCGGCAAACCCTTCCACTGCGGGGGGCGCAAGCCCAAGGCAGCCGAAATCAGCGCCGCCTGGCTGCCGGTGATGCACGACTTTCTTTTGCGGCGCTGGGACCAATGGTTTGTCTTTGAAGCGCTCGTCACCCGGGACCCGGCATGAATGCAGAAACCAGAGCCCGCTGTTTGCGCACGGCCTACGGTCGTTTGGTGATCGCTCTGCTGCCTTTGTTGATGGTGGGCTGGCTTGTCTCACTCGATCAGATTCTCGCCGCCGCGCTGCTGTTTTGCACCGTGTTCACGCTGATGATGATAGGCACCCTCATGCCACGCTGCGCTTTGTTTGGCCCCATGATCAAGCAACTGCCCGGCGGCTCGGGTCACGCACTGCTCACCATCGACGACGGCCCGCACCCAGAGCACACGCCTGCCATTCTCGACATCCTCGACCACCACCAGCTCAAGGCGATCTTCTTCCTCATCGGCGAGCGAGCCGCGCGGCATCCTGAGCTCGTGCGGGAGATCGTTGCTCGCGGCCATGAGATCGGCAACCACACCCAAACACACCCCGCCGCCCGATTTTGGGCGCTGACGCCCGCCACCCTGTGGCGCGAGATCGCCGACTGCCAGGAAACACTCACGGCCATCTGCCCAGACCACCCGCCACGCTTCTTCCGCCCACCTGCCGGCCATCACAACGTCTTCACCTCCGTGATTTCCCGGGCCATTGGCCTGAAGATGCTGATGTGGAGTGCCCGTGGCTTTGACGGCGTCATTCAAGACGTGAATTTCATCACCGACCGCATCCGCGCCCGTCTGAAACCCGGTGCCATCGTCCTCATCCATGAAGCCACGCCCGTGGCCATCGAAGTGGCCGAATCCATCGCCCGCATGATGGCGGAAAGCGGCCTGAAGTGCGGCGCTAGCGCTCTGCCACGATCAGATGATTGTTAAACGGCGTCCCGCCCCACATGGGTGAGATTTGGACCTTCAGCCCGGCCGCGACTAGCACGGACTCGAACAAATCGCGGTCGGGGTAGCACACGGGGCCGGATTTCATCCAAAACGTCAGCTTGGCCAGCCAGTCGCCGGCCACGGTGATGCGGAAACGGGTGGAATCATCGTGCAGGCCGCTGCGGATGACGAGTTTTCCGCCTTCGGCCACGCGAGCAGCCGCCAGGCGCAGCAGCGCCTCCTGCTCGGTGCGTTTGAAAAATTGCAGGATGTCGAGGATGACCACATTCCCGCTGAAGTCCGGCAAGCCCGTGCGCGCATCCGCCGCGATGAAGCTCAATCCCGCGTAACCACCGCGCTCCGTCATGCGCTTGGCATTGGTGATCTTCCACGCGTCATAGTCACAGCCGGTGATGTCCGCTGTGACGCCGGATTCACGCAGGTAAAACGCCAGCAGGCCGATGCCGCAACCGATGTCGAGCACGGGCAGCGCCGAACCGCCGATCTCGCTCACCACCGCCGAATAAACTGGGTCCGAGCGCAGCTTCGATGGCACATAGTAGTGATTGTAGTCCCAGACTCGCGGGTAGAACGAGGCGATGCGTTTCAGGGAGGCTGGGGAGAGAGGCTGGGTCATTCGGAGATCTTGGTACCCACCCATCGACGCGGAACCTCCCAGGGAGCAAGCAGGGAACAGGCGCGTGTCTTAAACTCCGCGTTGATCGCCGCTGGCGGCAGGCCGAGCTCGGCTACGATGTCCTGGCCGCGCTCCGGGTCACGGCTGGTCGCGCCGTAAATTCTCACACCGTCGAAACCAGCGGCTTGCTGGATTTTTTTCGCGATCTCGGCGGGACTGAGCTTGCGCCCGGCCACGTTGATGCCCGCTCCCAGGCTCTGCTGAAACAGCAAATGGCCGTCGCGTAGCTCGATTTGGTCGCAGGTGGTGAAAACACCGCTGCCGTAGCGCTCATTCGGCAGCGTTTGGTCATAGCCGAGGCCTACGGAGCTGCTGGTCACGCTCAAACGACCGTCCGGCTCGTTTTGCACCGTCACACCGGGCAACAGCGTGCCGAGATCACGCTCGTCCTCGCGCAACACCGCCGAATCGTCCCAGGACACCGTACCGCACTCGCTCGTGCCGTAGAGGTTGTGAATTTTGAGCGTGTGCTGCTCCTGCGCCAGCCGCTCCAGCTTCAGCGTGAGCGATGATCCGGCGGAGATGGCGAGACTGACATTTTCGAACCTCACCTCGCCCATCAGCCAGGCCTTCCACAAGGCAGGGACTCCGGGCAGGAAGACGCGCGGGTGGTGCCGCATCGCGTCCATCAGCGGCTGGGCAAAAGGTTGCGGCGCAAAGCAGGTCGGCACGCCGTGAAACAGCGTTTGCAGCAACGTCATCGTCAGCCCGAACGAGTGCGCACAGGAAATCGCCGCCACACCGACGCCGCGAGCGCCCAGATCGAGCGCTGCGTGCAGGCGGTCCACATCGGCGGCGATTTGATCCAGCGTGAAAAACTGGCAGCGGCGCAGGCCGGAGCCGCCGACGGTTTGCTTGATCAAAGCGGTGCCAGCAGGCGGCGGAATCGTTGGAATGCGGCGCTGGCGGTCTTTTTCGACCAGTTGCACCGGCACACCATGCAAAAAGCCGGAGAGCAGCGCCCGCAGCAGGGCGGGCGTGTCTCCCTGGGCTAGAACGTGATCCCCCGCAGGCCTCAAGGCCCGCGCCTCGGCGTCGAGTTCACGGAAGGTCGTGGCGCTGCCGTCAGCCCAATAAAAGGCCGCCTGCGCGCCGCGCTCTGCCACGATACGATCCCAACGTTCAGCAAACATTTGCAGTCCATGCGACGGCGGCGTAATCCATGAACCGCGTCGTGCCGTAGAATGAACACTTGAGTGGGCACTTCAACCGCCACGCCAACGAATCTCACCTGTCGCAGCCCTTTTCCGTGTCGTTTTCACCCAGCCAGCGCATTGCCATCACCGGAGCGGGCATCGTTTCGCCCCTGGGGCTGGGCTGGGAAGCCAATGAGCGCTCGCTGGCGGCAGATCGCAGCGCGTTCCGACCGGTCGATTTTTTTGACACCTCCGGACTCATCGCCAAAACCGGTGGCGTCGTCGATCTGCCCGCTGAAAGCCTGTTTCACCGCATTCCACCGCGCAAGCAGAGCCATGTGGACCGTGGCACGCGCATGCTGCTGCTGGCCATCCGCGAGGCGCTGGCCCAGGCCGGTCGCAGCGGCATGGAGGGCATTGATGCGCTGGTCATCGGCACTTCGGCGGGGGCGATGCCACTGGGGGAGGCCTACTTTGAGAACGCCCGGCATGATCCAGGCCGCATCCCGTCCCAGCTCTCACGCGCGGAGCACTACCAGCCGCAGCGGCAGATGAACAGCATCGCGGACGAGTTCGGCTGGCGCGGCCCGGTCATCATCGTTTCCAATGCCTGCGCCTCCGGTGCCAACGCCATCGGGTGGGCTGCCGACATGATCCGCTCCGGGCGCTGCAAACGTGTTTTGGCCGGTGGTTTCGATGCGCTCGCGCGTCTGGTCTTCGCCGGCTTCGACAGCCTGCGCGCCCTGGCACCCAGCGGCATCCCGCGGCCGTTTGACGCGCAGCGGGACGGCCTCGCGCTCGGTGAAGGCGCGGCGGTGATGCTACTCGAAGCTGAAGAAGTCCGCCAAAGCGACGCGCTGGGCGACGTGGCCGGTTATTCGACCGCCACGGACCTGCACCACCTCACGCAGCCCGATCCCGAGGGCAAGGCGGCCATCCGTACGATGACCAGCGCCTGCGCCCAGGCCGGAGTTTCTCCAGCGCAAATCGGCTACATCAACTCCCACGGCACCGGCACGCCCTTCAACGACGTGGCCGAGGCCTCCGCCATCGCCGCGTGGGCCGGAGACGCGGTTTCCACCATTCCCGTCAGCTCCACGAAATCTGCCATGGGCCATCTGCTCGGCGGCGCGGGCGCGGTCGAGGCGGTGATCTGCCTCATGGCGCTGCGCGGCCAGTGGCTGCCCGCCAGCCTGAATGTGCGCACGATTGATCCCGCTGTGCGCTTTGATCTGGTGCAAAAATTCCGCCAGGAACGCTTCGAGCATGCGCTGACGAATTCTTTCGGCTTTGGCGGCACCAACGCCACGCTGGTGCTGCAAAGGAGGACCGCATGAACCTCGAGGGCGTCCACATTCGCGGTGTCGGCGCGGTGAGCTCCGCCGGTTGGAGCGCAGGTGATCTGCTGCGCACCGTGCGCGAAGGAAATCCGCTGCCTGCCGTCAACTGCGCACGTCCGGGCGATGAACGGACCTGGCCCTGCCCGGTTCGTCTCGTTCCGCCGCCACCGCCGGACAAAACGGCGCGGCATCCGCGCATGCGCCGGTCCAGCGCCATTACCCGCTACTCCGTGGCCGCCGCGCTCGGCGCACTGGCGGATGCCGGGCACGATCCTGCGGCTCCGCCACAAGGTTTGGGCATCCTATTCGTCATGATGAACGGCTGTGTGAACTACACGGGTCGCTTCTTCAACGAGGTGCTGCAAAATCCCGCGCAGGCCAGCCCGCTGATCTTCCCGGAGACCGTGTTCAACGCGCCCGCCTCGCACATCGCCTCCTTCCTCGGCATCGACGGCGTGGTCAGCACGTTGGTGGGCAGCCCCAACACCATCGTGGAGGCGCTGGACACCGCCGCGTTCTGGATTCGCAGCGGCATTGTCGAAGAATGCTTGGTCATCGCCGCCGAGGAATGCGACTGGCTCAGCGCCGAGGCGCTTACTTACTATCATCCGAAGCTCATCGCCACCGAAGGCGCGGGTGCGCTGCTGCTTTCAGCCAAAAGCGCCGGTCCGCAGGTGCGCGAGGTCATCGGCCCGCTATGCTACACCACCTGGGCCGAACGCGCCGCCTTGCTGCCAGATCTCGCGGCGCAAACACGCGCCACACTCACCAGCGAAGCAATTCTCATCGACGACCGTTGCGGCATCAACCGCATCGACCGCGCTGAGCAGGCGGCGTGGTCAGGAGTGTCCTGGCAGGCCGTGCGCAGTCCGAAATTCATCCTCGGCGAGAGCATGGGCGCGTCCTCCGCGCTGCAACTCGTGCTCGGCACCCTCGAAGCACGTGACACGCGCCAGCCCGTGGTCGTTTCCATGCCCGGTGCCAACACAGCGGCCTATGCCTGCGTGATCACGCCGTGAAACGTGAGTTTGCTAGGCAGTGTTTTAAACCCCCAAAACGAAGAGGAAAGAGTTGTGCCCCAGGAGTGGTGAGGCGTTAATCTTCCAGTTTCGCCACGCTTCATGATTGGTGCCGAATGCGTTGGGCGGGCGGTCTTTTTTGTTGGAGTAGAGAGATATCGAATGCTGATGATAATCGAGCATCCTTGGCTCGTAATCCTCGGCTAGAAAGGCTAACGCAGTCTTGAGGGTGACTTCAGAATTATTCACAAGTTCTCCATAACGCAGCAGGTGCATACTTGGATGATGCCCTCCCGGGCTTGGATTGAGCACACCACACCCCGACCATCCCACACGATCAAAATGATCTTGCCGCTCCTTCAAAGAAAGCGCTGGATCCTGCTTTGAATACAGAACTTTACGTGATCAAAAATCGCCATGTTCATTTTTGGTCAGCTTGGTTCAACCAGGCTCATATCTCCTTTCATTCCGGGGATATGCAGCAACGGCTTAGTAGTAGCGAATCGGTCAGTTGGAAGAAGCTCTCTGGAGAATGCTGCCAGGAAAATCACGCATCACTTTGCCTGTATGGGGGAGGCAACGGTGAATCGCGCGGGCAAGAGGAGTCATGGATAGCCGATTATTCCTTGCTTGCGGGTTTACAGGCAAGCTCGTATTTGGGCCGGATGCTGGCCCCTTCTCCCATCGCAAATGCGCAGCATGCGATATGGCTCCTTGTCCCCGTCCACAATCGCCGGGCCACCACCAAGCGTTGTCTGGCTCATCTAAATGAGCTCGGCATTCGTGCCTGGGCAAACGTGCTGGTCATTGAGGATGGCAGCACTGACAGGACTGCGGAAATGCTCAACGCAGACTTCCCATGGGTACATGCCGTGAGTGGTGACGGCAGCCTGTGGTGGGCCGGTGCCATCCGGCTCGGCATGGAAACGGCGCTCACCGCCGGGGCTGAGTGCGTTTGCTGGCTGAATGATGACAGTCTGCCGCAGCCTGGCAGCCTGGAGCGACTGGTTCATCTTGCGCTGGAAAACAAGGCCATTTGCGGAGGAGTCTGTAGGACGCCCGATGGAGCCTTTGTGTATTCGGGTGGCAACATCAAGCACCGCTGGCCGCGTCATCCGGCTTCTGTTCCACAGCCAACGGCACCCCCAAGGCGCGTGGAGTGGCTTCATGGCAACATGGTGGCCATTCCTGCCACGGTCTATGCACGAATCGGACTCCCAGAGGGCCGCTGGATCAAACATAACTTTGCGGATGTCGATTTCACGTTTCGCGCCCATCGGGCTGGCATCCCTGTTCTTCTGGTCCCCTCTGCTCTGGGCGTGGCAGACCGCAACGATACGGCGAGCTACTGGTCTTGGGCGGACGCCCGGCTTTCATGGCTGGCCATCATGCGGGGATTTGGAAGCCCAAAGGTCTGGTGGTATGCGCCAGGACTCGTCCGCTTCAAAATATGCCACTTCGGTTTGCTGGGTGCGGCGGATTGTGGCTGGCTTTTCTGCAAGGCCTTAGCGATTATCATTTTCAAGTGCCTGCCCACCCAGTGGTTGACATCCATCAGCCGAAAGATCAGAAATTAGACATCCTTGATCACCGACCAATCCAAAACCAGTTCTCATCCCCTCGCGGGTTTCCAATGGGTAGTTTTTGGACCTGATTGGGGGCGTCATCCTTCAGCCAGTCAGCACCTCTTCAGTGAGTTTTTGGGGCACAGTCCGGTGCTTTGGGTGGAAACAGTTGGGCTGCGGGCACCGCAATGGAACAAGCGTGATCTCTGGCGCTCGGTCCAGAAAATCGTCGATTTTTTCTCTGGAAGGCGCCGCCGTACTGCAACGGCCCCCCATGGCTTGACCGTCATCTGCCCACTAACCCTGCCCTTCACGAGCATTAAGCTCGTCAGACAACTCAATCTCAGGCTTGTGCGCCGAAGTGTTGAAAAAGCCACGCGTCGCCTTCATTTTAAAAAACACACGCTGGTGGTCACCACGCCGGCTCAGGGTGACTTTGTCGGCAAACTAGGCGAGCAGCTAAGTGTTTATTACTGCCCAGACCAGTACGCCCTCTGGCCAGGCATGAATCATCAACTCATTCTGCAGATGGAGCGTATGCTAACTGATCGCGTCGATGCCATCGTAGCCGTCTCGGATCTCCTGGCTGTTCAATTTCAACGATCCGGGAAACCAACTTTCATTCTCAACCAAGGGGTGGATATGGCTCATTTTTCCCGTTCTCAGCCGCAGCAATCCGCCGGTCGTTTTGAGATCGTCTATTTTGGCATGATTGATGAGCGGCTTGATCTCGACCTCATCTTGGAGATCGCCCGCCAACTGCCCATGGCGACCATCCGGCTTATTGGGCCTGCCACGATCCCTCTCCACCTGTTCGCTTGTTTAGCCAATATTCAGCTTGAGCCCGCTAAACCCTATGAGGATCTTCCGGAGATCTTGCACACCGCAAATGTGTTCGTCATGCCGTTCTTGCTGAGCGAACTCTCATGCAGTTGCAGCCCGCTCAAGATCAAGGAGTATCTGGCATGTGCGCGCCCGGTGATCTCCACGGCGCTGCCAGAGGCTGAGAGGCTTTCGCAGTTTGTCCACGTCGCCAAGGACCGAAGCGCCTTTGTAGAAGCGGTCATCGCAGCCACTGAAGGGCGGCTCTCCTTCGACGTGCAGAGAGTCCGGCACTTCATCGAGTCTGAGACCTGGCAGTTCAAGGCTTTGGAGTTTAGTCGGCTGGTGAATGAACTCCTTCGTGGAAGGGTCACCAGCAAATCCCCTCATACTGCCAGGGCAGGGCTTCCAGTTCCCTCCAGCCATTGACGTCGATCACGATATGATCTGGACGGGCCGATTCCTTCAGGGATTCGAGAGATACACACTTTTGGGAAACCACGATGACCTCACTGGATCGCAGCACTTCGGTCACGTCTTGCTTCAAGAGCTGTGCCAAGTGAGGCATCCGGCTCTGGATTTGCTGCTCGTTGGCACCAATCAGGCGGGAGAGATTGATGTGCGGATCGTAGATTCGCAATTCGTAGCCGCGTCCGATCAGCGTTTCTGCGGCAGCGACCATGGGGCTGCCGCGCAGGTCGTCCGTGTCCGCCTTGAAGGCGAGCCCGAGAAAGCCGATGCGGCGTTTCCCTGTGCCTTCAATCAGGCTGACGAAGAGATCCTGATGCGCGGCATTGGTGGCAGCGGTATTTTCAAGGAGGGGAAGGCTGAGGTTTTCCTGTCGAGCGAAGGATTTTAGCGCGGAGACATCCTTGGGCAAACATGAGCCGCCGAAGGGGTTGCCAGGCTTCATGTAGTAGCGGGATATGTTCAGCCGCGTATCGGCACATAGCACGTCCATGACGCGGGTGCCGTCCTCTCCCAAGTGCTTGCACAGGCGGCCGATCTCGTTGGCAAAACCGACCTTCAGGGCATGGAAATAGTTGCAGGAATACTTGATCATCTCCGCACCTTCCCACGCGAGAATGGACGGCTTGCCGCCCATCAGTTCACACACCGCAGCGTCCGCTGGTGCTGTGCCGTCCTGCGTGCCGATGACCACGAGGGAGGGTTCGCGGAAGTCTTTGACCGCAGTGCCCTCGCGTAGGAATTCGGGGCAGTAATAGACACGCACTTGGCCGGACTCCACCAAGTCTGCCAGCATGCCGGTGACGAGGCCACGGGTGCTCCCTGGCAGCATCGTGCTGCGATAGAGAAGGATGTGCGTTTTTTGCGTGTCTCGAATCGCCTGAATGATCTGGGTAGTGACTTTTTGGACGTAGTCGAGGTTCAGTCTGCCTGAAGGAAGGGAAGGGGTGCCCACGCAGACGATGCTGACATCCGTCTCCGTCACGGCCCTGTTGACATCGAGCGTAGCACCCAACCGGCCTCCGTCGGTGGCTTGTTTGAGCAGATGATCGATCTCTGGTTCGATAATGGGCGACTGCCCACGACCGAATGCCTCCACTTTGGCGGCTTGAAGATCCACACCGATGATGTGGTGCCCTTGTTCCGCCAGGCACGCCGAGGTGACTGCCCCGACGTAACCAAGGCCAAATACTGAAATGTTCACGGAGGTTCGAATTTGGATTATTTAGAAGACTCTGTGGCGTAATTGGACTGCTGGTATAATTCTGCAAGGCAAGATTGTCTGGAAGAGCTGGAAAGTCCTGCGGCAAGCCAACTTTAAGAATCTTCGGTTTTGGCCTCGTCTTTGCCGACCTGATCACTCCTGTCTTTTTCTTCCTTGATCAAAAACAAGCGAGTCAGAGTCAGGCGTGCTGCAGGCGTTTCCGGTGCTAGAAATACGACCAGTTGCCGGACTTTTCTGGGCGGCCTGACTTCTGGCCATGTGATCCGCAGGTGTTTTTGGTGCGGACTCATCCAACCGCTTGTGCGCAGCTTTGTTTGCTGTGCATCGTCCAAATCAACCCTGACGCCGACTTCGACCGCAGCGTCGGCTTTCAATTCGCCATGGAGTTCGAGTCCCACGAAGTCGCTCCAGTCTTTTCCCAGTGCATCAAGGTGTGCAGTTGCTGGTCGGTCTTGCTGGCTCAGCAGCACGATTTGCCCTTCTTTTTTCCAAGTTTCCTGTTCTTTGTTGGGCTGGACGGTCCAAAACAAGCTCAAGCGTTTTCCATGGGGCCCGAGTAGTTCGGGAAAAGATGCATGGGCTTGCCAGATGGTCCCGCCCACCTCGGCCAGCCATGCGCCGGGTGGTGCCAGCATGAAAAGAGCAGCCAGCAGATTCATGAAACCTCGCTGGACGTGTCCCGGCGTCATTTTTGACAAGTTCAACAGGGTGCCGCCGAACACGCCGAACACGCCCCATCCAAAATCCTGCATGCTTGCCGTCCGCCCGAACCAAGGTTGCACCCATTCCATCAGCGCGGTCGCCAGGATTGTTCCCAGGGCGACACGCAGAGAGTTCAGCCAGCCTGAACTGCGACCGGAGGCGAGCGCGATGCAAGCGATGCCCATGAGCGGCGCGTGCATCCGGTTCAAACACTCGCCACGCCATCCCGCCGACCATTCGTGCGGCAGTGGAAGCAGCAAGACGCCCACAGTCGCGGCTATCACAGCCACCACTTTGATGGACGTATTGCCTCGCTGTCGATGTGTCAGGCTCATTCGATAGAAAAGGCTGAGGGTGTGACCTTGTTAGCGCGTCACGTCAAGACGTGCATTCTGGTTCGGTGACTGCGGTGTCAACGTGGCTTGTCAGTCTTTGTTTCTTCAGCCAGGCGGTGGCGGTGTCCCATCTTCAAAGTCGTTTATAGACACGCATCCTGCCAATGAGACCGGGACTTCTTGTGACAGTTTGCTCAAACTCCATTGCCCAGGAAGCATGGGAGTTGTCCAGCGCTGCCTCCAGCAGACGTTCGTGTTCTTTACGCTGGTTTGCTGGCACAGACAGGTCCACAAACACCCGGGTGATCTTCAAACGGTCCAGATGTTCAAGCAGTTCCTTGGGGGTGTTGAAGGCAGGCTTGTAGCCGCGTCCCATCCAGTCACTGGAAGACAGTTCCTTGCTGCCCCGATAGACTCTAAGCGGGGAAGGGTATCGCTGTGGGCAGTCGAAGGCCGCAGCCGCGATGACCGCTCCTTCGCCGCGCGGGTCTGATGCCACCAGACAGTTTGTTTGCCGTGATATCGCTTCTGCAGGCACTCCGGCGCGTGCCACGGATGTCGAGAATCCGCTCACGCGCTTCTCCGGCCAGCCGACCATGGGCAAAGCTGCGGCCATCACCGCCAAGAGGGCGATCGCCTGACCGCGTGAGCCGGGTTGCCAGAGCATCCCGGTTGCTGTCACCACTCCCGCTAGCAGCACTGGCATGGCGGGCAGGAGGTAGCGTTCCGTCATGCCCGCCGGCACCAGCAGGATGATGAGCAGCGCTCCAAAGGCCAGGGCACCAAGCGCCGCTGACTGCGTTGCGTGCTTACCGCGTCCGCCCCGGCCCAGCCACAACATCAGCACCACGCCTGCGGGGGCCAGCAGCGCCAGAGGCCATCCCAGCGCGCGGGGCAGCGCCTTCAGGTAGTAGGCCATCGCCTCAGGCAGAAACTCGGCCAGCGAAACATGCAGCATGCCTTCCGCTGTGATTTTCGAGGAATACAACATCCAAGGCGCCGCTATCAGGAGCACAGGCACCCCGCAGAGCCACCAGGACACCCGCTTCAACAGCCCCAGACTCCCACAGAGCAGCGTCGCCAGCGGAGGAATCACACACAGCCCCATGGCCGATCCCTTGGTGAGGATTGCGGCTGCTGCCACCAAGCCGAAACCTAAAGACCGCCGCACTGTGGGCCGGTTTAGGTAATCACGCCAGATCAGCGCTGCCGTCAGACCCAGCAGGACCACCAGAGTGTCGGACATTACCAGTTGTATCTGCTTCAAGCCCGTCGGCAGCATGCTCATGAGCAGCGCCGACACCACCCCGGCCCATGTGCCCCCGGCCTTTGACACAATCCGGTAGAGCACAGCGCATAGCGCCGCACCCAGCGCTGCCTGTAAAACAAACAGTGCTGGAACCGAAGCCCCTGGCAGCATCCACGCGCCTGCCAGCAGGTAATAACCCGGAGGATAGTGTCCCAGGGCGACTTTCGGAAAGTCCGCGTAGTATCGCTGCGCGAAGGCCATGGGCGGCTGCCGCCAGCCTCCCGCCAGATAGTCGCGCAGCATCAGGCTCGTCACCGCATGCGCCGCCTCGTCTGGGTCACCTGCCAAATCAGACTGCCAAGCACCTTGTGTGGTGACAAACACCAAGTTCAGGATCAGACAGGTCGCGAAGACCAGCCAAGTGAGGCGACGGCGGAAAAGAAGGGCTTGCATGGTGCGGTGCGGCTTGAGAGGGGCTTTCAGGCCAGCGGCTTTTGCGCCAGCACTAGGTACTGGCCTCCCAGAGGCAAGCGGCGCAGCCAGCGCTCCAGCGGACGCAGCGCCGCCAGCCTGGCCGGGAAGAAAAACAGGTGGTCCGTCCTCAGTACCTTCAGGCCCGCCTGCCGCAAGAGGCGCCTCGCCTGATGCGGGAAGAGCATCTGTGCGTCCCGATCAAACGGCACCCGGCTCATCACCCAGTGAACGGCCGGGTTCCAGCGGTTGTTCTCCCAGAAGGCAAACACGCCGCCGGGCTTCAAGCTCCCAAATACCAGCCGCAGGGCTGCCCCGCGCTGGTCCGGCGGGATGTGATGAAAAACCCCGTTGGTAAAGGCCAAGTCGAAGTGTTGTCGCGGGACCGCGTCCGTCTCCGCCAGGAAGTTCGCTTCGCTCCAAGGGACGGCCCGTTTTGCCTCCGTGATCGAGTCCTGGGATGGGTCATAACCTGTGTAGGACCCAATTCCAAGCCCATCGCGCAGAAACACCGCCGAGGTGCCGGTTCCACATCCAAAATCGAGGCAGTTACCGGCTTTCAGGCCCAGCAGTGCCATCCGAGCGCGAATGTGGCCCACTCTGCCTTCTGCATAATATTCTTTGCTCTCGCCCGTCAGCCGCAGCCCCTGGTTGAGCGCTGCGTCGTAATCTGCCGCATAGGCGTCAAATTCGGCGAGAGTTTTTTCTTCGGAAGGTCCCATTGGCAGGAACATAACCAAAATGCCGCAAAGCCAAAGCGTTGGCTTGATATTTGCGAACAATTGCACCACTTCGACGGCAGCATGAAGACTGAGAATGTGACATGGACACCGTCCAAAATACCACGCGAGCAGAGATGGGGGAGCCTGTCCCAAAAAGGCGCGGTGATCTGGCTGACCGGGCTGTCTGGAGCGGGCAAGACAACCCTAGCCGTGGGCGTTGAGCATTGGCTGCAACAGCGTGGCAGGCATTGCTTCGTCCTTGATGGAGACAACTTGAGGCACGGCCTGTGCGGAGATCTGGGCTTTTCCGAAGCCGATCGTGTTGAAAATGTCCGCAGGGCTGGC
>JBIKYB010000029.1:0-26847 GCA_044355475.1 Prosthecobacter sp. | reverse complement strand
ACGGACACCACGGGCGAGCTTTTCCTCGGCCTGAGCATGGGCTGTGCGCACTGCCACAATCACAAGTTCGATCCCATCCTGCAAAAGGACTACTACCGCCTGCGGGCCTTCCTGGCTCCGGTGCAATGGCGCGATGACATGACGCTGGCGACGGCCACCGAGAAGAAAACCTTCAACGAGCAGCAGGCGAAATGGGAAGCCGCCACGGCGGAGATTCGCGCGAAAATGGATGCGCTGACGAAGCCTCTGATCGACCCAAAAGTCGAGCGAGCACTCACGCGCTTCACGGATGATTTGCAGGTGATGACGCGGAAGCCTGCCGAGAGCCGAGATGCTTTGGAAAAGCAGCTCGCCGGACTCGTGGAGCGCCAGATGGTGCATGAGCGCAAGACTTTTGACCCGCTGAAGAGCCTCAAGACCGACGAGCAGAAGGCGGAATACAAGGCACTGGAGACCGAGCTGAAGAAGTTCGATCACCTGAAGCCGAAGCCTCTGATGGAGGCCTTTGTGGCCACGGATGCGAGCCCGGTGGCACCGCCCGTGGCGATCAAGACACGCAAGGGCGAGCAACAGATCGAGCCGGGTTTCCTTTCCATCATCGACACCAGCCTGCCGAAGATCAAAGCCACAAAGACTTCCACGGGTCGCCGCACCGCCCTGGCGGACTGGATCACGCGGCCTGACAACCAGCTCTCCACCCGCGTGATCGTGAACCGCGTGTGGCAGTATCACTTCGGCCGCGGCATCGTGGCCACGGCGAGCGATTTCGGCAAGCTGGGCGAGCCGCCGACGCATCCTGAGCTGCTCGATTTCCTCACGACGAAGTTTGTGAAGGGCGGCTGGCATTTGAAGCCGCTGCATCGCGAGATCATGCTCTCCGCTGCCTACCGCCAAACAGCGCGTCACGAGCCGGATGCGGTCGCGTTGAAGGTCGATCCTTCGAACCGCTACCTCTGGCGCTTCAATCCGCGTCGTCTCGATGCCGAGCAGGTACGCGATGCCCTGCTCGCGGTGAGCGGTGAACTCGACGCCGCGGCTGGCGGACCTGCGGGCGATGGCAATGCCACGCGTCGCTCGGTTTACACGATGAAGAAGCGCAACAACCCGAACGAGCTTCTTCGTGCGCTCGACATGCCAGCGGGCTTTGCGAGCACCGCCGAACGTCAAAGCACCACCACGCCGACTCAGGCGCTTCAATTGCTCAATGGCGACTGGCTGCTCGCCCGTGCCCGCAAGCTCGCCTCACGCGTGGAAGGCATCGACGATGCCTGGATGGCCGTTTTGGGTCGGCCGCCGACCCCGAAGGAAAAAGCCACCGCCGAGGCCTTTTTGAAGAAAAGAGCCGGAACCACTGAATCGAAGGTTTCGGAGGCCGCCGAGAACCGCGAGAGCGGCGATGCCTTCAAAGAGAACAGCCCGCACGAGCGCCTGCTGATCAACACGAACGAAAAAGAGGGCGATGAGTTCAGCGTCGAAGCCGTGGCGAGCCTCAACAGCGTGGATGTGAATGCTTCCGTGCGCACCTTGGTCTCTCGCTGGAATGGCGGGAAGGACAGCCAGGAAGCCTTTGGCTGGAGCCTCGGCGTCACGGGCGAAAAATCACGCTACAAGCCACGCAATGTCATCGTGCAGGTCGTCGGTGAAGATGAGAACTCAAACATCGGCTATCAGGTCGTGGCTTCCAACATCCACATCGAGCTGTGGCGGCGCTACCACTTCGCGGCGCGTGTTTCCTGCACTGGCAAGAACATCACCTTCACCGTGCGTGATCTCGATACGCCCGGAGCCGCCGTGCAATCCGCCGTGGTGCCGATGGACATTCGCTCGAAGCTCAGCCTCGGCTCCTCGCAGCTCGTCATCGGCGGCCTAAACAAACGTGCTCCTTCTCATCAATGGGACGGCAGCATCGAGGCCGTGCGCATCGCCACTGGTTACCTCGCCGACAAAGCGCTGAACGCCGATCCTGAAAAATGGAGCGCCGGTTTCGTCGTCTGGCGTGCCGCCGATGCGCTGAACTCGCAATACGCCTGGAGCGGCAGTGATACGAAGAGCGTCGAAGAGGCCGATCCTTTCCGCCAAGCCATGAACGACCTCTGCCAGGTGCTGCTGAACACGAACGAATTTTTTTACCTCCACTAAGACCATGCGCTGCAATCGTTACGATCATCCCACGTCGCGTCGCGACTTCCTGCAAACGGCCGGCTGCGGCTTTGGCTCGGTCGCTTTGGCCGCGCTCATGGGTCAGGAGCAGGCCAGCGCCGCACCGCTGCGTGTCGCGCATCGTCCGGCGAAGGCGAAGAGCGTCATCTTCCTCTTCATGGAAGGCGGCCCGAGCCATCTCGATACCTTTGATTACAAGCCGCTGCTGAACAAACTCGCCGGTCAGTCCCTGCCTGCGAGCTTCAAGGCTCCCATCACGGCCATGGGCGAGGCGAAATCCCCGATCCTGGAGTGCAAACGCACGTGGAAGCAGCACGGGCAAGGCGGTCTGTGGATCTCGGATTGGTTCAGCCATGTGGCGACACATGCCGATGATCTTGCGGTGATCCATTCCTGCGCCTCCAGCGGCATCAATCACGCCGGCGGCGTGTGTTCAATGAACACCGGCTCCGTCTTTGGTGGTCGTCCATCGCTCGGTGCGTGGGCGCAGTATGGCCTCGGCACATCAAATCAAAACCTGCCCGGCTTTGTCGTCATCAAAGACAGCGAGGCCACCGTGGTGAACGGCGCCCGCAACTGGGGCAATGGCTTCATGCCCGCCGTGTATCAGGGCGTCGAATTCAGCTCCGAAGGCACGCCGATCAAGTTCCTCGACAACCCCAAAGGCGTCGATCGTGGCCGCCAGCGTGAGAAGCTGGATCTGCTCGGCGCTTTGAACCGCGACTACAACGCCCCTCGTGTCAGCAACACCGAGCTCGACGCCCGCATCAAAGGCTACGAACTCGCCTTTCAGATGCAGGCGGAGGCTCCCGATGCCGTCGATCTCAGCAAGGAAACCGAAGCCACCAAGAAGCTCTACGGCATGGACAACGAGGCGACCGCCGTCTTTGGCCGCAACTGCCTCCTGGCACGTCGTCTCGTCGAAAACGGCGTGCGCTTCATCCAGCTCTACAGCGGTGCGGGCAGCAAATGGGATGCTCACAAAGGCATCGAGGTGAATCACGGCAAATACTGCAACTCCGTCGATAAGCCGATCGCGGGCTTGCTCTCCGATCTGAAAGCCCGCGGCCTGCTCGATGAGACCCTCGTCATCTGGGGCGGTGAATTCGGACGCACGCCGATGTCCGAGCAAGGCGATGGCCGCGACCACAACCCCACCGGCTTTACCATGTGGATGGCCGGCGGCGGCGTCAAAGGCGGCCAAACCTACGGTGCTACCGACGACCTCGGTTTGTATGCCGTTGAAGATCGCCTGCATCTGCATTCCATTCACGCCACCATCCTCTATTTGATGGGCATTGATCACACGAAGCTCACCTACAACCACAAAGGCCTCCCCGAACGCATCGATCAGAACGAAGGTCATCCGTTCACCCGGCTGCTGGGGGCGTGAAGCTCAATCAGACGAAGCTGCGCGTATCGCCGACTTCGAGCACTCACAGCAAGGCATCCGCCGCGAGAAGGACTTCGCTTCTTCCTGCAAAACAAAGTCGGATCGTGGCGCATGCTCGTTTCGGAGTGCAAAGACGGCTCGTTGAACGGCTTCCTCGCCATGAGCACGCATCCGTCCTTCAGCATGATCGGTCCAGGTGTCTTTGCGGATGAAGAAGCGGTCGCCGTACTGCTCTGGTCTGCGCTCGACGGCCTGCGTGGCAAGACCTTGGTCTTTCTCGTGTCCTGTGCCTGCCGCCAGCCTCGTGCGCAAGGCTTATGGTGTGTGCATGAAATGTCGAGCTTCACGTCGCCCAATCCACCGTGTCCGTCGTGTCTGCAAAAGGCATCGTCTGCCCCACCTTTCATGCCCGAGACGGCGTGAGAGCGCTGAGGATATCGGTGTTCCGACCAATATGCGGTGAAATATCGCAGACGGTGACTTCGGTCTTCTTCAGCGCATAGTAATCTCGAACTTTGGCCATGGCAGTGCCATACTTCTGAGAGATACGTTTCAAGATTTCCGGCTGCTTGCTCAGAATGCTGTTCAGTGTTCGGCCACTTTGAAGAAATCTTAGCGCATGATTTGTTCCCACCACATACAAGAACTTTCTCTTCTCAGTCTCGTATTCCGCCAACTCGAAGAAGTCTTTGAAAATTCCATTCTGCCGAATGGACTCAGCGCCTCCCTTCCAATCTATAAATTTGTATTCAGCCACTCTCCGGTTTGTCTCTAAATCGAACTTGCGCCCAGTATTCCCAGCGCCGAGCGAAACGTTTTCGACCACTTCTCCCGGCTCTAATATTCTTGGCAGTGAACCCAATATCCCAGCCGCGTGGATGATGACATTGATCTGACCTGCGATTTGTTTTATCGAAAGCGCAGATGCCATCAATAGGTCATTGATTCCTCGATTTTCGCAGAATCCGCCCAATCTTTCCGCCCCCAACCCAATTATATCCGACTCAATACACGAAAGGTTGTCCTTCAAAGATTGCCCCTGAAAGCCCTGAATCAATTCGATGGCCTGATTTAAATTCATTGTGGTTTTGATGTGAAATTGTCGAGACACCAAGAGCGGAAATGCAGCCTGCGCGAGTGATTTTAGTCGCAGGATGCGTAGTGGAATCCATCAGAGCATCTCCCACCATGAAGAATTTTTTGTTCCCGCTCCTCGCCCTGGCAAGTGCCTCGTTTGCCGCTGATCCAACGCCGGTGGCGCAGTGGTCTTTTGATGGTGACAAAGCTGACATCGGCAAAGCCGAGGGCGGTGTGGTGTTTGTGCAGGAGGGTCCGTCGCGGAAGCAGTTCAAGCACATCCCAGAGGGAAACAAGGCGGCGCGGTTTGAGGGAGCGAAGGGCAGCTTCATTCGCGTGACTGATCCGGGCGAGAAGAGCCTCTTCGACTTCGACAATGGCGACGCGATCACCATCGAGGCGTGGGTGAATCCAGCTTCGGCTCCGAAGGGCGGGAATGTTTATATCCTCGGCAAAGGGCGCACGTCGAATCCCGGGCAGGACGCGAACAATCAGAATTGGGGGCTGCGTCTGTGGGATAGCGGCGGCTTCTTGCGGCCGAGTTTTCTCTTCCGCAGCCGCAAAGATGGTGATCACGCGGGCGACTGGCATCGCTGGACGACGACGGGCGGCATCGCGACCAGCAGCGGCTGGCATCATGTGGCGGTGACGTATGAGTTTGGCAAACCGGAGACGATTCGCGGCTACATTGATGGTGAACTCGCGCCGGGCGCGTGGGACATGGGCGGCGCGACGAAGCAGGCGCCAGTGGTGGACAATGACGAGGTCTGGCTCGGCACGTCGATGGGTAAAAAGGAAAGCGTGAGCTTCGATGGTCTCATGGACGAGGTGCGGCTGTATCGCGGCATCTTGTCGGAGAAAACCATCGCCGCACGTTATCCGGTGGAGCCTTACTCGCCGGTTCTTCCTGAGGGTGGATTGCCAAAAGGCAAGGTGCGCGTGGAGATCGTCGAAAACATCGGCAAGGCCGCGAAATGGCCGCGCCAGTATCCGCAGCCCGCGGATGTGTATGCGGAGGACGTGTTCGGCTTCTTCCAGGTCGCGCAGAAATACACGGACACCGGCGTGCGGGCCGAGCGCAGCAATCCGTATCTGCTTCGCGCCATGGCGAGCATCGCGCTGCCTGCGGGCAAGCAGGAGCTGCTCATGCGTGTGCGTGGTCAGGGTCGCTTGTGGATGGATGGCATGGTGATCTCCGAGATCCTTTTCGGCCAAACCGGCGGCGGTGCTCACAATGAAGTGGAACACGCAGAAGCGGAGAAAAGCGGCCCTGCGCTGCGTTTGCTCGGGCCTGGTGATCGCGAGACACGCATCAGCATCGACAGTGATGGCAAGCCGCACGACTACGTCTTTGAAATGATCGCCGGGAACGGTCGCGTGCGCACCACGCTTGGCGAGACGAGTCTGAGCCTGCGTCATGCGGATGGCATGCACACGCTTCTCACGCCTGCGAAGAAGATCGTGCCGCTGACTGATGAAGGCTGGGCCGACTTCCGCAAAGAGCGCCTCGCTTTCTACGCCGTGCATGATCAGAAGCAGCGCCAGAGCCTGCGGGCGAAACAGGATGCGTATTGGGCGCAGCGTCACGAGCAGGCGCGTGAGGTCATCGCCACGAAAAAGCCGCTGAAGCAGGCGGGCATCGACACGCTTCTCGCCGCCTCGTGGGCCAAGGCCAACACGGCAGGAAAGCAAGCCACCGGAGGCATTGATTTCGCGAAGCAGATCAAGCCGATCCTCGCGGAGAACTGCTTCCGTTGTCATGAAGAGAAGGCGAAGGGCGGACTGCGGCTGAACACGCAAGAAGCCGCGCTGGAAGGTGGTGAATCAGGCAAACCAGCCATCGTTCCCGGCAAACCCGCCGAGAGCCAGCTCGTCAGCATGGTTCATCCGGACGCGGGCGATGAGATCATGCCACCGAAGGGCAATCCGCTCAGCGATGCGCAGCGCCAACTGCTCGCCGACTGGATCACGCAGGGCGCGAGCTTTGCCAGCGCGAGCCAGAAGATCGAACCGACCGCGCTGACCGAAGATCTTGAGTTTTTACGCCGTGTCACACTCGATACCGTGGGCGTGGTACCAAGTGCGGAGGAGATCGAGGCCTTCCTCGCCGAGGACTCGCCGCAGCGTCGTGAGCGTGCCGTGGATCGTCTGCTCAAAGACACGCGCTGGGCGGATCACTGGACGGCATATTGGCAGGATGTGCTGGCGGAAAATCCAAATATCCTCAAACCCAGCCTGAACAACTCCGGCCCCTTCCGCTTCTGGATTCACGAGGCGCTGAGCGACAATCTGCCGATGGATCGCTTCGTCACCGAGCTCGTGCGCATGGAGGGCGGCGTGCTCGCGGGCGGCCCGGCGGGATTCTCACTCGCGGCAGAAAACGATGTGCCGATGGCCGCGAAGGCGCACATCCTCAGCACCGCTTTCCTCGGTCAGGAGATGACCTGTGCGCGCTGCCATGACTCGCCGTATCATCAGTCGAAGCAGCGCGACCTCTTCGAGATGGCCGCCATGCTGAACCGCAAGGCGATCACACTGCCCGCGACCTCCTCGGTGCCGATGACGACCTTCGCCGGCCGCAAACCGCTCATCCCGATCACGCTGAAGCCGGGCGAAGTCATCGCACCTGCCTGGCCGGCGTTGTTTGAAAAGAAACTGCTGCCCGCAGCCCAAAGCGCCGCCGCGCCAAAGAAGGACGACAGCCGCGAGCAGCTCGCCGCGCTCATCACCTCGCCGCAGAATGAGCGCTTCGCGCAGGTGATCGTGAACCGCATCTGGAAGCAGTTCATGGGGCGCGGCTTTGTGGAGCCGGTGGACGATTGGGAGGCATCGAAACCCACGCATCCCGAGCTGCTGGAGTGGCTGGCGCGTGAGTTCGTCGCGCACAACTACGACATGAAGCACCTGCAGCGCCTCATCCTCACCTCCGAGGCCTATCAGCGCGAGACGCGCCCGCTTCAGCCCGGCACCTCGCCGGATTTCGCTGCACCGCTGCCACGCCGCATGACTGCCGAACAAATTGTGGACTCGCTCTTTGCGGCCGTGGGCAAGGTTCTCGACTCCGAGGAGCTGACGATGGACAACGACGGCACGCAGTCGCAGAGCGCGATGATCAGCCTCGGCCATCCGCGTCGCGCGTGGGAATTCACCTCCCTCTCGAATGAGCGCGACCGCCCCAGCCTCGCCATTCCGAAGGCGCAGGCCATTGTGGATGTGCTGGAAAACTTCGGCTGGCGCTCGTCGCGTCAGGACCCGAAAAGCGTGCGCGAGACCGCCGCGAACGTGCGCCAGCCGGCCATCCTCGCCAACGGCATGCTCGGCCGTTGGGTCACCACGCTGAGTGAAAAAGGCAGCCTCACCGCGCTCGCCTTGCAGAAAGACATCAGCACCGATCAACTCATCGAGCAACTCTTCCTCCGCCTGCTCACGCGCCGCCCGACCAGCGAAGAGCGCGCGACATTCGCGAAGATGCTGAGCCCCGGATTCGCCGAGCGCATCATCCCCGAGGGCAAACGCCCGCCGCCCATTGTGCGAGCGCCGTTGAAGTATGTCGCGTGGTCGAACCATCTCTCTGCTGGAGCCAACAGCATCAAGATCGAGATGGAAAAACGCGCCCGCGAAGGAGACCCACCCACCACCGCCCTCCGCCCCGACTGGCGCGAGCGCCTCGAAGACATGACATGGGCCGTGCTGAACTCACCAGAGTTCGTGCATCTGCCGTGAGCCCTTCCAACCGCTGATTTCATCATGAAAAGACGTTCCATTCTCAAACTCGCCGGAGCCGCTGGTGTCGCAGCTCATGCGGACATCGCCCTGCTCGCCAAAGAGGCCGCGCATGTGGCGCATTTCCCCATGGGCAAAGCGGAGCATGTCATCCACATCTGGCTCGGCGGTGGAGCCGCGCAGGTCGATACCTGGGACCCGAAGACGCTCGGTGATCCGAAGGCAAAGAAGGCGGGCAGCTACTACCCGAGCATCGAGACCTCCGTGCCGGGTGTGAAGGTCACGGAACATCTCTCACGCTGCGCCAAGCTCATGGAGCACATCACGGCGATGCGCACCGTCAATCATGACGTCATCGACGAACACGCCGCTGCCTCCAATCGCATGCACACTGGCCGCAATGTCAGCGGCACCACCGTCTATCCCTCGCTCGGCTCCATGATCGCCAGTGAACGCGGTGCCGCCGCCGAAGGCGTGCCCGCGTATGTGCTCATCGGTTATCCAAATTTCTCGCGTGGCCCGGGGTTCCTCGGGGCAAAAGCCGGTTTCCTTTACCTGCTCGATACTCACGCCGGTCCGGCTGGCTTGAAGCGACCCGAGCACATTCTCGATCCGCGCCAAAGCCGCCGCGAGCAGTTGCTCGGCACCATGCGTCAAAGCGCGAAGGAACTGCGCACCAGCCCCATCCTCAACGAATACGACACCGCGATGCAGGAGAGCCTGGCGCTCGCCGGTCCCGAGTTCATGGAGGTCTTCAATCTGAAGTCCGAGAAAGGTGAACTGCGCGGCGCCTACGGCAGCGAGTTCGGCCAGCGGTGCCTGCTCGCGCGTCGTCTCATCCAGCGCGGCGTGCGCTTCATCGAGGTCTCGCACAATCTCAACTTCGTCAACGGCACCGGCTGGGACACGCACAACCAGGGCCAGCTCAAGCAGCACGTCCTCATCCAAGATCTCGACCAAGCGCTCAGCACGCTCATCACCGATCTGAAGGCCCACAGCCTGCTCGACAAGACGCTGATCGTCGTGAACACCGAGTTCGGCCGCCCTTCCGCCTTCGATGGCGGTGGCGGACGCGGGCATCAAGGCAGCGCGTTCAGTGTCGTGCTCGCCGGTGGCGGTTTGAAGCACTGCGGAGCGTGGGGCGTCACCGACGACGAGTGCAAGAAGCCCATCGAGAATCCCTGCGGCGTCCCCGACCTCTTCGCCACCATTCTCGCCGACCTCGGCATCAATCCCTCCAAAGAACTCTACGACGGCGACCGCCCTGTGCCCATCACGGATCGTGGCCAGCCAGTGAAGGCGTTGTTTGCTTGAGCATTTCTCCCAAGACAAGAAGAGGCAATTTGCAACCGTCCGTCACGCTTCATGAAACACATCCTTTTCGCCCTCGCGCTGCTTTGCAGCCTCATCACAGCTACCCAAGCCTCGAACATCGTCATCATGGTCGTCGAGGACCCGAACAACTATGAAGCGCCACGCACCATGCGTGACTTCGCTGAAAAGCAGCTTCGTCCGCTTGGACATCACGTCACGATCATCGACGTCGACAAGCCGCAGCCGCATCACTTCGCCGGACTCGTCGAGGCGTTGAAGGATGCCGACTTGCTCATGCTCTTCTCACGCCGTCGATTTCCGCCAAAGGATCAAATGGACGCCATCCGCGCCCATCTCGCCACCGGGAAGCCGCTGCTCGGCATCCGCACCGCGAACCACGCCTTCATCCCAAAGCCCAAGGAGGTCGTCGATCCCAGCCTCGTCCCCTGGCCGGAGTTCACCGACGAAGTCCTCGGCGCTCCGAATACCGGCTACGAAACCAAAGGTCTGCCCTACACCGTCCGCATCGCCCCTGGAGCTGAAAACAGCCCGCTGCTGGTCGGTTTGAACCCCGCGAACATCCTCGGCTCACAATCCCTCTACAAAGTGCTACCGCTCGCCGCCGATGTCACCCCGCTGCTCATCGGCACCGCCAAGACCGACACCAGCCCGCCCATGCCCGTCGCCTGGACCCGCAGCTACGGCCCAAAGAAAGCCCGCATCTTCTACACCAGCCTCGGCGCACCTGAGGACATGGAAATCACCGATGTGCGCACGTTGCTCGTGAACGCGGTGAACTGGACGCTGGGAAGGTAGAATAGCCGGTGTCACAATGAGGTTTTGCAAATTAGAAATACGATTCTAATTTGCAAAACATGCTCCCGCGCCTTCTCAAAGCCCAGATCGACCAGCGACTACGTGACTTTCCTGCCGTCGCGATTGTCGGGCCGCGTCAAGCTGGCAAAACGACACTCGCCCAAACCTTTTCACCCCTCTATTTCGACCTCGAACAGGAGAAGGACCGTGTGCGGATGGATTTGCGTTGGGAGAGCCTGATGTCAGGAGATCAGCTCATCATTCTCGACGAGGCGCAGGCCTGGCCGGAAGTCTTTTCGCGACTGCGCGGAGCCATCGATCAGGAGCGTGCTCGAAAGGGCCGTTTCCTCCTGCTCGGCTCGGTTTCACCAGCGCTGATGCGGGAGGTGAGCGAGTCGCTCGCTGGCCGCATCGCCGTCGTCGATTTATCACCTTTGATCTCGCCTGAGCTTCCCGCGACTTCGCAGGACGCGCTCTGGCATTTTGGTGGCTTTCCTGATGGCGGCGTGCTCCAGACGCAGGTTACCTCCTTTCCGGTCTGGCAGGATTCTTATCTCAAACAAATGGCTCAGCGTGATCTGCCACATTGGGGTTTGAGCGCAAAACCTGCGGAGACTGAGCGACTGCTGAAGCTCACGGCAGCTTTGAACGGCTGCTCTTTGAACTACTCCCAGCTCGGTCAGTCGCTGGGTATCTCCTACCACACCGTGCAGAGCTACCTCGACTACCTGGAGGGCGCCTTTTTGATCCGGCGCTTGCAGCCTTTCTTCGCCAACAACTTCCCCAAACGGCTGACCAAGGCACCCAAGCTCTACTGGCGAGACAGCGGTCTCCTGCATGCACTCATGGGCTGCGCAGCGGACAGCGATCTCACCGTCCAGCCATGGATCGGGGCGAGCTGGGAGTCCTGGGTGATCGAGCAAATCATCTCCACCCGGCAAGCAACAGGCGAAAAATTTCAGGCTTGGTATTTCCGCACCAATGACGGCCTGGAATGCGATCTGGTCATTGAGTCTGGTCAGGAGCGTGAAATCATCGAGATCAAGCTCGCCTCTGGGCCTGACTCCGCCAACTTTCGCAAGCTCGAAAAGATCGCGCATCTCGTCGGTGCCACGCGTCAGGTCATGCTGACGCGTGTCCGCGACGAGGACACGGTGATGACCGGCAACCGCTGGTCGGCGAACATCTCGACCTATCTGGCGCATTTTGCTGCCAGGGTCTCGTGAGCCGAGAACTCGCAGCGCCAATGAGCGTTTGTTCCTCCATGCGCTTGTTCCTGATTCTGCTTCTTTCCTCACTCCCCCTTCACGCCGAAATCCTCGCAGGCATCGCGAAGGTGGACATCACGGATCGCACGGTGCCGGTGAATGATCCGTGTTTTGCCAAGGCGCTCGTTTTGAAAAGCGGCGAGACGACCGCCGTGCTTGTCACCGTGGATGCGGTGGCGATTGGTGGCATCGGACGCATCGGGAATGGTTTTCTCGCGAATGTGCGGGCGGAACTCGGCGATCTCGCCGACGAGGTCATCATCAATGCCAGTCATTGCCACGGCATCGTGCGCACGGATTTGCAGCAGCTCGTCGTGCAGGCCATCAAAGATGCCGCGAAGAACCTCGTGCCGGTGAAAGTGAGCGCCGGAGTCGGCAGCGAGAGCCGCATTAGCGAAAACCGCCGCATGTTTCTCAAGGACGGCACGCAAACGGACATGCGCCGCGCCTACTCGATGCCGCGCGATGAGGAGGTGGTGAGCACCGGGCCGATTGATCCGCAGATCGGGCTGCTGCGGCTGGATCGAGCGGACGGCACGCCGCTCGCCATCGTGTATCAATTCGCCTGCCATCCGATCATGAACCCGCCGAGCAAGGGCAACTCGGCCGATTATCCCGGCTTTGCCTCCAAAGTCATCGAGGAGGCAACCGGCGCGATGGCGTTCTTCGTCCAAGGCTGCGGCGGCGACATCAATCCAGTGCATTACAAAGAAGTGAGCCGTCCTGCCAATGCCGAGCCGCTCGGCACCATGCTTGGCGCGAGCGTTTTGGCCGCCATGAGACGATTTGAGCCGCAAAACGAAGCCACGCTGAAAATCAGCCGCGAAGTCATCGCGCTGCCTCGTGCCGCCGATTTTGAAAAACGCATCTCAAACATCGAAACAGAGCAAAAGGCCCTCGTGGCGGCCTTGAAGCCCACCAATATCAATTTTAAGACCTTCCTGCCGCTGCTGATGCAGCACCGACTTTTCCCGGACATGCCCTCGCACTATGCCCAGGGCTATCTCGACAACGCCAAGCCGCTCCAACAGCTCGATGCTGACAACAAGTCGCTCGTCGAGGCCTACCTCGCCAATCTCGCCATCATGGAAAAGCTCACGCGGCTGAATGCGAACCTCGCTTTGCTCAAAAAGCACCTCGCGGACACAAAAGCGGCGAACAGCGCCACACTCGATGCCGAGGTCTGCGGCTTGCGCGTCGGAGCTTTCAAGCTCGTGACCTTCCCCGGTGAAGTCACCGTGCAAATCGGCCTGAACATCAAAAAAGCCGCCGCCGATGCCAACGCGCACGTTTCCGGCTACACGAATGGCTACATCTGGTACACCGGCACCGAGCAGCAGCGCCGCAACACCGGCTACGCGCAGGAGGATTGCGATGTACTCGTGGCCCCGGAGTGGCAAAAGATGTTTGAAACAAAGGCTGTCGAAGTTTTGAAGCGGTTGTCAGGCTTGTGAGCCGGTCACTTGGACAGAAGAGCGTGCATCTCGTGAACTTTTTTCGCGATGCGGTCCTCGACACTGTCAGCCCAGCCTGCGGCAGCCTCGTAGCCGCCTTCTTTGAGCACGCGAAGGCTCGGCACGTAGCCAGTGTAGTCGTTGGAGTAACCCGCCACCCAAACGCCTGCCTCACCGGCAAACTCACGTTTGAAGCGCAGTGAATAATCAACCACCACCTCGCTCCCGAGCGTGATGAAGGTGAGGTCTTTGCCGAGTTTGATGACCTGCACGGGATAAGGATGCGGCTCGCGGCCCGGTTTGGCGTAATCGAGAATGATTTCCTCATACGCCGCCCGAATCGGACCCGCGATTGGGCGTGGATTCACGACGAGCGCCATTTCGACGGCATTGGAGAGTGATCTGCCATGCTGCATCGAGAGTTCGAGGTCGGTGATGCCGGGAACGACATCGCTGCGGCGCGGATAGGGGTTCTGATCGGCACCACAGCCCATCAAAAACAACGCGGTGAAGCCGGGTCGATGCTCTTGGAGGTATTCCTGGGCGAATCCGGCGTAGTCGCCGCAGAAATTGTAGAAGCCGAGGCTGGTGTTGTGGCAGGCGTAGCCAAAGAGCGTGGCTCGCAGTGTGCCGTCGGGCGCTTCGACGCGCAGGGCAGGGACCTCATGATCCACCGGGCCGTTTGGGTTCGGCGCTTTGTTCGCGTTCGGATGATCAGGCGGCAGCGTGTAGTCGCGGCGGCGGTTCATGGCGAAGCCACAGCGCGCCTTGTTCCAAGTAAGACGCGCAGGCTGCACCTCCGCCAGCGCCTTGCCGATGATGCCAACGATGTCGTTTTGCAGCTTCTGCGTGTATTCCCAGGAGTCTTTGGCTTTTGGGTTGTCTTTATCCTTCTCCGTGAGCGGTGTCGTACGTAACGAGGGGCCGCTGTGCGTGTGCGAGGCGTTCATGACGAGGTTCGCCTGCGGCAGCTTGAATTCCTTCTCCGCACGCTCGGCAACGGCATGACGCAGCAATTGCGGCACGCCGATGAGATCGAGCGTCACAAACACGAGCTTGTTGCCCTGCTCATCTTGCAGCGCGAGCGCCTTGGCGAACAGATCCTGCACCCTGCCTTCGGCAGGCTTGTTGCGCGATGCGTAGCCTGCCATGAACAGCATCTTCTGCGGCGTCACTTTGGCGACGGCCACGCCGACCTTCCAGTTCGCCGGAACGTGGGGTGCCACGGACTTCGGCGGCGCTGGAGGCGACAGCGGCGTGGCTCCCGGAGGAGCGGCGCTGACGGCACTGGTCCATAGAACGACGAGGAAGAAGGCACGGAGTGACATCCACAGACTACGCGGCCATCCGTGTGCTTTATTCACCTCGGCAGATGTGGCCGTGAAGGGGATGCTCTTTCATTCCTTCTTGTATGGCCTGGTTGCGGAGAATAGATTTTATCCATGCCCAAGTCCTGGTCCGAAAAGTTCATGCATCCGCCAAAGCCGAGTGTGATCAGGCTGGGCAAGGCTTTTGCGGGTCATGGCGAAGGTGACCAGATGCTCATTCCGACGCCTGCGCTCGTTGCGGCGTATGTGGAGGCGATTCCGAAGGGTGAATCACGCACCGTACCACAGATGCGCGAAGATCTGGCCGCTGCGCATCGGGCAGACTTCACTTGCCCGCTCACAGCGGGGATTTTTCTGCGCATCGCGGCGGAGCTGGCCTGGGAACAGTATCAGAACGGCAAGCCGCTCTCGAAGATCACGCCATTCTGGCGGGTGGTGGACTTGAAATCACCGATGGCGAAAAAGCTGGCCTGCGGCGTCGATTTCATCGTCAAACAGCGTCAGCGCGAGGCAATCTCTTGATGGGAAGGTCAAGCGCCGTGCCGTTCCGGTGTGGGTGCGCGGAATTGCGGCAGGTCGGCGAGTATGTTCTGGCTGCGCATGAGCGTTTCGCCAATGAGCAGTGAATCAGCACCGGCGTCGGCAAGGCGGATTGCATCGGCGGGCGTTTTGATGCCACTTTCGGCCACGAGGACGATGTCGTCCGGCACTTCTTCGGCAAGCAGTTCGGTGGTGGAGAGATCGACGGTGAAGCTCTTCAAGTTGCGGTTATTCACGCCGATGATGCGGGCGTCGGTGGCGAGGGCGCGTTCGAGCTCGGGCAGATCGTGGACTTCGACGAGGGCGTCGAGCTGGAAGGTGTGCGCGACTTCGAGGAGGTGCTCCAGCGTGGGCTGGTCGAGTGCTGCAACGATGAGCAGGATGGCATCCGCTCCAGCGACGACGGCTTCAAAGATTTGAGCCTCGTGGATGATGAAATCTTTGCGCAGGCAGGGGATGTCGAGCTGCTCACGGATGAGCGTGAGGTATTCGAGGCGGCCTTGGAAGTATTTTTCATCCGTGAGCACGGAGATGGCGCTGGCACCGGCTTTTTCATAGCCCCGGGCGATGGTGAGCGGGTCAAAGTCTTCAGCGATGGTGCCGGCGGAGGGTGAGGCCCGTTTGACCTCGGCGATGATGCTCAGGCGGGTGGGGTCGAGGCGCAGGGCGTCGTAAAAGGAGCGCACGTCGTCGCGCAGGGCGGCGGCGGCGCGCAGTTTTTCGGCGCGGGGCAGGAGGCGCTGCACTTCGGCGCGCTTGTGGGCGATGATTTCGTCCAGCTTGTTCATGGGGGGCGCATGGTGGCGGCGGCGTGACTTTGTGCAACCTTCGGATGCGGCCAAAATACGCATGCAGGGTGTTCTTGACGTGGCGTGGGATGCGGGCTTTCTGCTTTCATGCCAGAAGCACCCATCACTCCGGATTCCGTGATCGAATTGCTGACCTCCGAGCATATTTTGGAGCCGCAGGAGCCGATCACGCCGGACACGGATCTTTTCACGCTGGGACTGGACTCGATGGCCATGATGCAACTGCTGCTCCAGATCGAGGAACGCTTCCGCCTTTCGGTGAGTCCGGCGGAGATGACGCGTGACCGCTTCGCCACGGCAGGGGCACTAGCCTCGTTTCTGGGAGAAAAACGCCGTCTTGCCGCCTGATGCCGACCTTTCCCGCTACGACGGTCGATTTTTTCCTCGCCGGGCTGGAATCCTTCATGGTTCGCCGCGGGCAGGGGAGGCACTGGGCGGTGACGGCCCTGTGGCTGAAGGAGAAGCCTGACACGGCAGCCCTGATGCAAGCGTGGGAGCAGGTCCATGCCCGGCATCTGATGCTGTGTGCCCGGCTGCGGCGGAAATGGCGCGGTTGGCGGCTTGTCTGGGAATCCGACGGGCCTGTCCACGCACCGTCCATTTCCTGGCAGTCTTTTTCCGGTCAGGCAGACGAAACGGCGCTCATCCAGGAGCGGCTGCGCGGGTTTGTGTTGGGTCAAGCCATCCAAACACCGCTTTTTTTGGAGGTTTTTGGAGATGCGGCCACGGGGCGGCATCTGGTGCTGCTCAGTTGGCGGCATGCGCTGATGGATGGCACCGGCGTGAACCTGTTGCTGGAAAAACTAGCCTCGCCGAGTGATGCCAGCCCGCCATCGGTGCCCGAAGCGCCGCAGGAAAGCCCGGCGCTTCTTTATAAAAGAGCACGCCCACTGATGAACCGTCTGCACGCCATGACGCGGGCAGGCTGTCTTTCCGCTTGGAGCAAGGGGTTGCCAGAGTCAGGCGGAGCGCCGGAGTTTCATTTGATGCAACTAACGGAAGAGCAATCTGGCCGCGCCAGCGAGAAACTGCGACAGCTCTGCGGCGAGTTTTTTCAGATGCCATTTTATGCTGCGGTGGCCGTGCGTGCGCTGCGTACATTGCATGAGTCGCGCGGCTGGGTCAGCCCTGAGATTCATCTGCATCTGCCCGCCCAGGGGCGCAAACGCAGCCCAGATCTGCTTTTCGGCGGCCAGTTCGGCACTTTACCGTTGTTTCTCGAAAGTCGCGCCCTGGGCGGGCTGGATGCAGCAGTGGCGCATGTCCAGCAATGCTACAAGAACGCCCTCAAGCAGGGGCTACCGCAGGCCTCGGAGGCGCTGATGGCGCTGGCCCGCCAGATGCCGGTCCGCTGGTTCATTCCCATGGTGCGGCTGCAAAATCGCGGCCAGATTTGCAGCCTCTTTCACTCTCACACAGGCAGTTTTTTACCGGAGCGGAGCCATTTTGCCGGAGCGGCGGTGGAGAACGTCTGCACCATCCCAAGTGTGAGCACTCCTCCGGGCCTGGGCCTGTTTTTCTCGGATTATGCGGGAAAAATCAGCGTCACGATTTCGTGGCGCTCCGGCAGTCTCACCCAAGACGAGATGGCGTCAGTCCGCGCCAGTGTTTTGACCGATCTGGCGGGTTGAAGCCGCAAAAATGAGGAAAAGTGCCAGGGAACCGCGACATGGACAGGCAGGCTGCCGTTGCTTCCGTCAGGACCTGGCGGGGTTCGCAAGCTGAACATCCGCGGCCCCTGACGCTCTCGATTTAGCCGCTGGCCCCGCCGCGCACAAGGACGATTCCACCCTCTGCCACAAAATGACTGAAGATTGGTGTTGTCGAAAGACACCGCTTCCGGTAAAAATCGCCCCCTTAATTCGTAAATCCGCTCCCTTTTATGGTCTGGAAAATTCTATCCGCTCTCTCCGCCGTCTGCCTCGGCACCGCCTGCTACTTCGCCTGGGCCAACCAAAAAGCCCTCCTGGAGGAGCGCAAACGCGAAACTTTTGCCACCGCCAACCTAGCGGAAATCAAGGATCACAAGCTGCAGGCTGAGGAGGCCAAAAAGAACCGCGATACCCAGCTCGCCACGGTTAACAAGGATCTGGAAACTGCCAAACTGGCCGTGGTGGACATCGCCGCCAAGGCCCAGACCAAGGAGCAGGAGCTCGCTGTGGTGAAGACGAATCTCGATCAGGTCACCAAGATTGTTAACGATCTCGAAAAGCAGATCGCCGATGCGGGTGACATCCCAGCCCTTCTGGCGCAGATCGAGGCCATCAAAAAGGAACGCGCCGTCGCCGAGGCCGCGGTCGCCAACGAAAACCAACAGTACGCCTACGCGCAGGAAAAAGTCGCCTCCCTGACCAACGCCGCCAAAGAGGCCGAGGAGCGCGAATCTCGCGGCCGTCGTGGCATTGTGGATGATGATTTTACCGCCAATGTTTCGCAATCCTTCACCGACTGGGGTTTTGTGGTGATCAACAAAGGCAATGGTGGCGGAGTCTTTGCCAATGCCGACCTGGAAGTGAAGCGCGGCAAGGACGTCGTCGCCAAGCTCAAGGTGCGCAACGTCGAGCAGCAATCCTCCGTGGCAGATCTGGTCAAAGGCAGCCTCGCCGAAGGCGAGCGTATTCGTCCAGGTGATCTCGTGGTGGCTGCTGCCGAGCAGAGTGCGAAAACAACCAAAGCCTCCGCCGCGCCTGCCACGGGGGCCGCCGCAGCCCCAGCCGCCGCTGGTGATGCTGCCGCTCCGGCTCCTGCCGCCCCTGCCATGGGTGCTGATCCCTTCGGCGCTCCTGCCGCTGCCCCTGCCATGGGCGCTGATCCCTTCGGTGCGCCTGCCGCCCCGGCCGCAGCTCCAGCCGCTCCAGCGATGGGTGCTGAACCCTTCGGTGCCCCACCCGCCGCCGCTCCTGCGGCCGGAGCCACACCGCCCAGCACCGCCGATCCCTTCGGTGCTCCGCCAGCCGCCCCACCAGCCAACTGATGTCCTACTTCGCAGCTCATTTTTCACGCTTCTCACTCCCATGACCAAAGTTCTCTTCATCCTCAGCGCCGTCGTGATCCTCGTGGCCAGCTTTTTCGCCTACCAGAACGGGCGTGAGTTTGCTGCTGTGCGCCTCAGTGTCGCGGGCATCAATTCCCAAATCACTAAAGAGCAGACTGCTGATAAAAAGATCATCGGCGAAGTGAACCAGCTCGTCGCCGACATCGGTCGCGTGCAGGGCGAGTTGGACATTGAGGCAGAAAAACTCAAGGCCCACAAAAACAAGCTGTCGCAGGCAGAGAGCGAAGCCACGCGCACTCAGGAAGAATTGGACGAAAAGGTCAAAAAACAGCAGAAACTCGTGGTGGACCTCGAAAAGCTGCCCAAGGACGTCAAGCCTGAGACCATCACCGAGGACATCGCTCGCATGAAGAAGGAAAAGCTGGAATTTGAGGCTCAGGCAGAGGCCAAGAAGAAGGAAACCGTCGCGGAGCTTGAAAAAGTAGCGGTCGTGCAGAACCGCCTCGCCGAAGTCGTCCGCAAGATCGAGGAGCGTCGCAAGAACTTTGACCGCAATAGCCTGACTTCCCGCGTTCTTGCGGTGAACCATGACTGGGGTTTTGTGGTCATCGACGCTGGCAAGTCCACCGGTCTGACCCAGGACACCAAGCTCATCGTCACACGCGGTTCACTCACTGTAGGCAAAATCAGCGTCATGAACGTTGAAGGCACCCGTTCCATGGCGGCCATTGTGCCAGATGCCGTCATCAACGGGATGACCATCATGCCGGGAGACCGCGTGATCCTCGAAAATCTGCTGCAAAACTGATTCTTCCGGCTATGAGAAGGGTGATGATGAAAACTTGTTCTTACCTTCTGACTTGTCTGGTGCTTGCTTCTGCTGGTCTCACCTCCTGCGCCTCGGATGAACCGAAGCGCAAAAAAGTAGTCGGTCCAGATGGCAGCGCTTACAGCAATCTGCCGTGGAACCGTCCCAAATCTTGGGAGAGCAATGCCCGCTTCGGCGGCATGATGCCGCAGAGCCGTTGATCCGGCTTATTCAGTGGGTTCCAGCAGCGCCTCGCCGTCCGCCGTTTTTACCACACGGTAAAAGCAGGTGGGGCGCTTCGTGTGGCAGCAGCCGCCGCCGTGTTGTTTAACCCGCAGCACCAGTGCGTCTTGGTCGCAATCGGTACGGATGTCGATGATCTCCTGAAACTCGCCGCTCGTCGCACCTTTGTGCCAGAGCTGGTTGCGGCTGCGGCTCCAATAAACCGCCTGACCGAGTTCCAGCGTCATTTTGAGGCTCTGCTCGTTCATGTAGGCCAGCATCAACGGGGCACCGGTTTCCGAATCCACCGCAAAAGCGGGAATGAGGCCGTGCTCGTCGAACTTCGGCGCAAACAGCAGTCCCTCTTCAATGGCTTGCTTGGATTCACGGGCGGCGAAGGCGATGGGTGCTGTGGCGGACATGGCCACGCATGCTAGCGGCACATCCCCGCCGTGCAACCGGCTCATTTCCCCGGAAACAACGGCAGCACGTTTTGTAGTAGGCCAGAGCCGGTTTTCACGCCCTTTTCGAGCAGGCCGGAGGCTCCGTTGATCACAGTCCCGGGCACTTTGGCCGCATCCTCGCCCAACACGGGTTTGAGCAGAGCTTCTGCGCCTTGGTTGACGATTTTTCCAGGGCTGTCAAAAAGCAGGGACATGCCCGCGCCGCCGATCAGGCGTGAAGTCAGATCCTCTTGCGGCGCGTCCAGCGGCCCAGCGACGCGGACGCGTGTCCACAACAGGCCAGGCGGACCGTTGGGATTGGCCTGGGTGAAGACGCGGCTGTCAGCACCTGGAATCCATTTAAGCGTTTCAGGAGTGACGCCAACCATGAAATCGCCCTCCATGTGATTGCCACGCAGAATCATGCTGCCTTCGATGCGGAGCAGGCCGTTGGATTGTACGATGATCTTGTCGATCCGCAGCGCATCGCCCTGTGGGTGGAAGGACGCTTGGCAGAGGTCGAGAACGAGGCGCTTGAAGCGCTCGGCACGCGTGTAGGTGGCGAGTTTTTCGAGGACAGGCAGCCCTTGGAGCACACCGTTTTCGAGCACGGCATCCGCTTTCCATGCGACTGCCGCGTTGCGGCTGCCGGAGAATTCGAGGTCGCCTTTGATTTTGCCAGAGAGGCGTTGTTTCCACCAAGCACTGAGGAATTCGTCCAGCGGTACGGCCTGGACGTGGGCAAAGGTCTGCCACGTGCCGGATTCAAACTTCACCGAGCCGCGCAGCGTAGCCTCGGAGGATTGCTTCCAGCGCAGCGTGGCGTCGCTGAGCTGGATTTGCTCGTTTGTGACCCGCAGCGTGGCTTTGACAAGATCGAGCTTGAGCGCTTCGGCCTGTTCCGGGGCCTTGAAGGGCGTTTGCAGCGTGCCACCGCTGAGTTTGACGGGCACTGAGGTCTTGCCGCTTTCCCAGGCACCCGCTTTCGCGTTGGTATCAGCCATCTTCCACCCGGCCTGCTCGAAGTTGAAGCTCCGCACGTCGAAGCCGCTGATTTCCGTTTTCGTGGGAATGTGACGCCGCAGGAAGGACGGGATTGAATCCACGGCGTCGGCAGTGTCGGACGGGTTTTCCAAATTGGACATGGCTGACGCGGAACGTCGCAGCGTGAACTCATCCGCCCCCGCGCTGTGGATGCTCCACGCGCCGTTGCGGATGACGCCGAAGTCAAGCGCGGCATGCAGGCCCACCGCCTCGACATCCCAGCCGTGGGCACCTTCCAACTGCATCTCGCTCACCAGGGCATTGTCGTCATTCCAGGTCAGCGAATCGATTCGTGCCGCGCCGCCGGTCTTCGCCGCGATCAATTCCTCTGCCTTTTCGCGAAAAGCCTCCTTCTGCACATACGCGCGGATGAAGCGCGTGACGAGCGTCGGGGCCAGCAGGTTCAGCGTGATGGCTGCGATGACGATTAAAGCGGCGATCCATCCCAGCCAGCGAAGGGGCGAGGACTTGCGGCGTGCGGGGCGCGTGCGTCGGTGCATTTCGGCGTGGGATTGATTTTTTGATCGCCAGGGCATCGGTGCCTGGCCTATTTTATGCGGACTATTTAAACCGCATGCTCAAAGCGCACAACGTCAGTCTTGAAGTCGATGGGCCGGGTGATTCCGAGCAGAATTCCGTGCTGCATCTGCTGCGGGAGGTTTCCTTCAACGTGCCACCCGGGCATCTCATGGCCATCGTGGGACCTTCCGGCTGTGGTAAAACGACACTGTTGAAGGTCATCACCGGCATTCAGGAGCAGACGGCAGGTGATTTGTTGTGGGATGGCCGCGATCTGAGCAATGAGGAGGACTTGCACCCTGGCGATCTCGGCTACGTGCCGCAGTTCAGTGTGGCGTACGATCTGCTGACTGTGGAGGAAAGCATCGCCAGCGCCATGGCGCTGCGCACGCAATTGGCACAGACGGAGGACTTCATCCCGTCGCTCGATTACATTCTCGAGATCACCGGACTCACGCATCTCGCTGACCGCCAAGTCAAAGTGCTCTCCGGGGGGCAAAAGCGCCGCCTCGGCCTCGCGTTGGAGCTAGTCACCGATCCCTGCCTGTTGCTCTGCGATGAAGTCACCAGCGGCCTCGATCCACGCTCGGAGCACGAGATCACCGCCCTGCTGCGCGTGCTCTCGCGAGGGCATCCGAAGCGCGTGGTGATCAACGTCACGCACAGCCTCGCCAGTCTCGATGCTTACGACAGCGTGATGGTCATGTATCAGGGCGTGCTGACCTTCCACGGCCCGCCGAAGGCGATGATGCACTACTTCGCCGTGGAGCATCCCGAGGAGGTTTATTTGAAGCTCACCGAACGCAAGAACGGCGACTGGCATGAGTCGTGGGAAAAATACCGCGACACTTATTACAAGCGCCACGGCTTCGACGGTAAACGTGTCCTGCCCGAAGATGAGGCCGCCGAAAAAGAGGCCAAAAAAGCCGACAGCGGCCCCTCGAAGACCTCCGTGCGGGAGGATCGTCCTGCGGTGAAGGATGAAGAATCCGCGCACCCTGAGGATCACATTCCTGAGCACCATGAGTTCCCGCCCATCGAGATGCCATCCGTGACCACGCAGTTATTTGAGCTGCTGCGGCGACGCTGGACGATCTTCCGCCGCGATAAGGCGCAGGTCTGGCTCCATCTCGCCATGCTGCTCGGCTTTCCGCTGCTCGTCGTGATCTTCGCGCTCGATGGCATCAAGCCGCTGCGGGCGCTCTCCACGCATCAGGATGACAACGTGGTCTTTGAGATGCAGCGTCAGGCGCAACATCAGGTCGAGCAGCTCAACGCCGGCAGCCTCGTCTCCGGCTTGATCATGCTTCAGGTGGTGCTCGTCACGCTGATGGCCAGCAACAACGCCGCGCGTGAGATCGCCTCCGAGCGGTTGATTTTGGAACGTGAGAAGCTCGGTGGTTTGCAGCCCTTCGCCTATGTCGGCAGCAAGGTCATCTTCCTCGGCATCTTCGTCCTCGCGCAGAGTTTATGGATGGGATTCTTCGTTGATCTCGTCGTTGGCGGTCTGCCGGGAGATCTCGTCATCAAGCTGGCGCTGCTCACCCTCGCCTCGGCGGCCATGACCAGCATCTGTCTGGGCATCTCGGCCATGAGCAAGACGCCGGAAAAGGCCACGATCCTGTGCATCTACCTCGTCGGCTTCCAGCTTCCGCTCTCCGGCGCTGTGCTCACGCTGCCGGACTGGCTGGAAAACTGGGTGCAGCCGCTCATCGCCGCGTTTTGGAGCTGGAGCGGCAGTTTGAGCAGCATGCGCAGCACCGCTTTTTATGACGCCGTGAAGCAGGTCACCAACACCGACCTTGTCACACCCGCCGTCGCCGCCTTTGTGCTGTTCTTGCATGTCATCGTCGGTCTGGCGATGACCTTCGTCGGCGTGCAGCGCAGTCAGTGGGAATCGTGAGGCGGGTTTCCCTCAAAGGTTCATGCCATGAAGAAAATTGTGATCGTGGTCGTCGGGCTAGGCGTCGCCTGGGCGCTCTTCGCTCCGCCCCTGGCAGATTTTGAGCGCATCATCAAGGGGGATGAGGGTCGGTATGGAGACATCAAAGTCATCAAAGACATTTTCAACCGACAGGCTTTCGACGAGCTTCCTGCACATTACGGTGGATACAGACGAGTTTATAAGAGCGGCGAGTGGATCCATGTGATCAGCTCCGATAGTCATCATGGAGGAGGCACAACCGGAGTGCTTGAATCGAATGGTAAGCGCCACTTTTATTTCGGCCATGTTTGTGGGCCCGGCGAAGGAATACCCGTGGATTATGGCGATATCGAGTTTGACCCGGATCAAAAGCAAAACGGCAATCGCCTTCTCAACATTCGCTGAGGCGGGTGCGGCCCGTTCGCTGCGCAATCCGAAATCACCGGAGAAACCATCCAGTTCTTGACCAGAATGAGCGCAACCGTCAGCATCGCGCCGCCATGACACGCTCCACGCTCTCTTTTGTCTTCGCCGCCCTCACCACCACCGCCATCGCCGGGGAAAATTTCCTCGTCTATTTCGGCACCAACACGAATGCCAAAAACGGCAGCAAGGGCATCTACGTCGCCCGGTTCAACTCCGCCTCCGGTGAGCTGACCAATCCCGAACTCGCCGCCGAGGCCGGCAATCCAGGCTTCCTCGCGATCCATCCCTCGAAAAAGTATCTCTACGCGATCGGCGATGTCACCACGCCTGATGGCAAGAAAGGCGGCGGTATCAGCTCCTTCGGCATCGACCTCAAATCCGGCAAGCTCACGTCGATCAATCAGGCCAGCGCCGTCGGCAGCGGCCCCTGCCATGTGAATGTCGATAAAACCGGCAAGATGGCCGCCATCGCCAATTACGGCAGCGGCAGCGTCGCCTCTTATGCCATCAAAGACGACGGCTCTGTCACCGAAGCGGCTAGTTTCATCCAGCATGAAGGCTCCAGCCTCGATCCGAAGCGCCAGACCGGCCCGCACGCACATTCGGTGAATTTCAGCCCCGATAACCGCTTCGCCTTCGCCTGCGATCTCGGTTTGGACAAAGTCCTCATCTACAAAGTCGATCCCGCCACGGGCAAACTGACGCCGAACGAGCCCGCCTTTGCCAAAACGCCTGCTGGCGGCGGCCCGCGCCACCTCGCCTTCCATCCGAGCGGCAAATACGTCTTCGTGAACAACGAAATGGCCATGACCGAGACCAGTTTCGCCTACGACGCAGAAAAAGGTTCGCTCACCGAGATCGAAACCGTTTCCACGTTGCCGGAAGCCGACCGTGGCCTGAAAGGCCTCAGCACCGCCGAGACACTGGCGCATCCGACCGGCAAATTCGTCTATGTTTCCAACCGCACGCACGACACCATCGCTGTGTTCACGGTCGATGTGGCGACCGGCAAGCTCACGCTTGTGCAGAACGTGCCTGTCGAAGGCAAAATCCCCCGCAACATCTGTCTCGACCCCACCGGCAAGTGGCTCATCGCCGCGCATCAGGACAGCGGCACGGCGGCGCTTTTCAAGGTCGATCAGGACAGCGGCAAGCTTACATTTACCGGGACCAAGGTGAACGTCCCCGGCAGCATCTGTGTGCGGTTTCTGGGGCTTGATTAAGCCGCCAGCACCCTTACTCTGGCCGCCCCAAAAACCCAAAAGAATATGACCCAGCTCGATCAACTGAAGCAGCACACCGTCGTGGTCGCCGACACCGGCGACTTTGAAGCCATGAAGGCCTACAAGCCCCAGGACGCCACGACCAACCCATCCCTCATCCTTCAGGCGGCCTCGAAGCCGGAGTACAAGGCGATTTTCGACAAGGCCGTCACGGATGGCAAATCCGGCGGCGTGAACGCGGTGATGGACAATCTCGTCGTCGCTTTCGGCCTCGAAATCCTCAAGATCGTCCCCGGTCGTGTTTCGACGGAAGTCGATGCCCGCCTGTCCTTCGACACGCAGGCGAATATCGAGAAGGCCCGCCAGATCATCGGAGCCTATGAAGCGGCTGGCATTGGCCGCGAGCGCATCCTGATCAAGATCGCCTCCACTTGGGAAGGCATCAAGGCCGCCGAAGTGCTGCAAAAGGAAGGCATCAACTGCAATCTCACGCTGCTCTTCAGCCTCGCCCAAGCCGTCGTTTGTGCCGAAGGCGGCATCAAGCTCATCTCTCCGTTCGTCGGTCGCATTCTCGATTGGCACAAGAAGAGCACCGGCAAGGATTTCGCACCCACCGAAGATCCGGGCGTGATCTCCGTGACGCAGATCTACAACTACTACAAGCACTTCGGCTACACGACCGAGGTCATGGGCGCCAGCTTCCGCAATAAGGGCGAGATCACCGAACTCACCGGCTGCGACCTCCTCACCATCAGCCCCGGCCTGCTCGGCGAACTCGCCGCGAGCGAAGACCCGATCACGCCGAAGCTCAACGCCGCTAACGCCAAGTCCCTCAAGATCGAGCGCATCGGCAGCGATGAAAAAACCTTCCGCTGGCTGTTTAACGAAGATGCCATGGCGACTGAAAAGACAGCCGAAGGCATCCGCAACTTCGCCAAGGACATCGTGAAGCTCGAAACGATGGTGAAGGCGGCTTTGGGCTGAGGCTCGAAACGTCAAAGATTGGTCAAGCACTCGTCAAGAGGTCAAGACGGCCACCTCTTGACTACCTTGACGATTCCTTGACCCTCTTGACTGCTCCATCCCCATGCTCACCAAACGCATCATTCCCTGTCTCGACGTGAAGGAAGGTCGTGTCGTCAAAGGCACGAAATTCCTTCAGCTTCGCGATGCCGGCGATCCGGTGGAGTGTGCGATGGTTTACAACGCGCAGGGAGCCGATGAACTCGTCTTCCTCGACATCACCGCGAGTCATGAGGAGCGCAAGACGATGGTCGATGTCGTCGCCCGCACGGCGGCGAGCTGTTTCATGCCGCTGACCGTCGGCGGTGGCATTCGCACCGTCGCCGACATGCGCGAGA
>JBIKYB010000212.1:0-8838 GCA_044355475.1 Prosthecobacter sp. | reverse complement strand
CGCTGTTGGATCAGCAATGCTGGCAACACGGCCTATGAGTTTGAGCCCAACAGTGTGAAAATCCGCGTGGGTGAGCGCAGCTACAGCGCCCAGGTCGTGGACTGTGCCGACATCGTGCGTCCGGGTGAGAAAGCCCCCATGGACATCATTCTACAGGGAGGGCCGGGCGGCGGGCGTGAAGGGCTTTCCATCAACCAAGATTTCCGCATCGAACTGCCCGAACCCGGTCGCAAAAACCTCCTGCTGCCTGAGCTGGTGGGTGACAACGAGGCCAGCTACGACGGTAAATAAAAACCCAAAGACGCCATGATCCAACAACTCCAAAAACCGGGTGTGCAGATGGGCCTTCTTGCTGTGGTGGTCATGATTGCTGCCGGGGCCTTCTATCTCAGCAAGCGCGCCGCGCCTGCCGTTAACGCCCCGCCAGTGGTCGAAAACAAAAAGGGTGAGGTCGTCGCACCCGAAACGCTCAAGCTCGAGGATAAGAAAGTCACTCTCGGTGAGGACCGGACCGCCAGGATCGGGAGTGACCAGCAGGTGGAGCGCTTTGTCGTACCCACTCAAAAGCCACCGCCGCCCACGCTCATCAGCACTGGCGGCGGCAAAAAGCAGGAACAAGGCCCTCCGCCTTATCCCAAGCTGGTGCATGTCAGCAGTCCGTCCCCCAGCAAACCCTTTGAGCCATCCGCACCGACGTTTTTTGCCCCGCGTGGCATGCTGATCAAGGCGGCGCTTGTCATCACGGTGGACTCCTCCTCTCTGGAGACCCCGGTGCTCGCGTTGATCACGGAGGATGTCTATTGGAACCGCCGTCTGATCATTCCAGCCGGCACCCAGGTGCTGGCACAGGCCGCGCAAGGCCGCACGCGGGACCGGATCGAGGTGAAGGGCAACTACACCTTCATTTGGGCGGATGGTCGTGAGTACAACATCAGTTGCATCGCCTTGGACCATGAGCGCCTCTCAGACGGCAGTTACGCGCTCACCGACGGCTCGGCGGGCATCCGCGGGCAGATCGTCAAAAACGACCAGTATGCCGAGTTGAAAATCCTCGTGGCCGAGGCGCTCGAAGGCATGATGAACAACAACCAGCAGCAGTTTCAGAGCATCTACGGACTGGTCCCGCAAAACACCAGCCGCAACGCCGCCCTGGGAGGTGGTTCACAGGCCGCCTCCGCCTATTCAGGTCTCTTGACCAAGCGGCTGGAACAGGATCTCGACTTTGTGCGCGTTCCAGCCGGCACTCAGTTCTACATTTTCACCAAGGACGTCTTCGAGCCAGATCTGGCCAGCGTCGCCGGCCTGCGCCAGGGCGGCAAGGCAGCCACGAGCTGGCAGCTTGCCGAAGAAACCTACGCCCGTGCCCAGGTCCAGGCCGCTGAAGCTACGGAGCAAGGCGCGAAGGTCGCCGAAGCCACCCGCAAGGCCGAAGAACAGAAACGCACCGCCGAACGGGCCGCCCGTGTCAGCAGCCTGGTCAATCCCGGCGCTGGCAGCACCTCTTCCGCCACATCCGCCTCCAGCACCACGCCATGAACCACCTCACACGACTCACCCTCGCCACCGCCGGTGTCCTGCTCGCCTCCTGTGCTTCGAAGGAACCCGCGTTGTCCGATGATCCGCTCATCGCCCCGCAGCCTGAGCAGGAGCTGGCCTGCATCCCCACTTACTCGAAGACTGTCGTCTCCGGCTGGCCCAAAGGCCGCGCTTTGGAGCCTCATGATCGGTCCCGCGTTCGGTTGGGTGAGGAAGTGCATGCCTACCACGTCGGTCGCCTGCCCAGCAAGGACCGGCGGGAAATGCACGAAGCGCACACCGTTTACCGGGTAGAGCAAGGCCCCCGCTGGGACACGCGCCTGCCCGCCACTCCCATGGACTCGCGTGGCGTTGTTCTCGGCATCATCGAGCCTTCGCGCAATGCCGTGCCCGACAGTGTCCTCATTGAGCAGGAGCGCCAGAGCCTCTCCGCTAAGGCACGGTCCTTGGAGACCGCCATGACCCGGCTCACCGCGCTGCAGCGCGATTTGGAGAAAAAGCGGCTCGAATTCGACAACACCGCCAAGGAAGCCAAGGATATTCAGGATTACCTCGCCAAAACCATCCAGGAACGGGACGAGGCCAAGGTGGCGCTGGAGCAGTTGAAAGCGCGTAACGAGGAGCTGGAGGAGAACGCGCGCCTGAGCGCCCGTTCTTCGTCGCAGGGGTTTGGCACCAAGAAAAAATAGCCTTGCTTCCCACGCACCCCAGCATGGCCGACCTCAATCACATTCGGGAACTCCCGCCTTTCCTCGCAGCGCGCATCATCGGTCAGGATCATGTGATCCCGCGTGTCGTTCCCATCATTCAAAATGGTGAACTCGGCCTCAGCGACCCCGCCCGCCCCAAAGGCACCTTTCTCTTCCTCGGCCCTACCGGTGTCGGCAAGACCGAGATCACACTCCTGCTTTGCGAGTACATTTTCAAAGACGTGGCGAAGCACTGCATCCGCCTGGACATGTCCGAGTATCAAAACCAGGAGTCGCTGCAGCTCCTCCTCGGCCAGAACGAAAACAGCCGTGGCAACATGGGACGCTTTTATGACCGTGCAGAAGGCCGTGGCATTATCCTGTTTGATGAAATCGAAAAAGCCCATCCCCGCGTGCTCGACATCTTCCTCCAGGTGCTCGATGCCGGCCGCATCACCGTCGCCAACGGAGAAACACTGAACCTCTGCAATTTCTACATCGTCGCGACCTCCAACATCGGCGCGGATGCCCTCATGGAGCTCAAAAACAGCTCCATGTCCACCATCGAGCGGTTCATCGAGGATCTCGCCGCCGCCGAGCTCCGCCCAGAAGTGCTCGCCCGCTTCAACGTCCGCTGCGTCTTCCAAAAGCTTGGCTACTTCGCCCAGAAGCAGATCGCCAGCATCATGCTGAACAAGGAGATCAAACTGCTCAAAGCCAAGGGTTACAGTCTGCAAATTGGTGAAGGCGTGCTCGATCTGCTCGTCGCTCAGGGCGTGGAGCCGCGACTTGGCGTGCGCCGCATGCGTGCCACGGCCGAAACCCAGTGCCGCCATGCCGTGCGCGAGGCGCTTATGGCCGGCAAGCCCACCTCGGGAACCCTCGTCGCTGAAAATGGTCACTTGGTCATCCATTCGTGATTTTTACCGTCGCTGGAAGCCGGAGATCGACCTCTACGGCGTCGGTTTCGTGCTGCTCAGCAGCGCTTTGGTCACCAAACGTTATGCGGCTGGCTGCATCGTCCTCGCCGTGGTCCTCATCCTCGACGCCATGCGCCGCTGGGGGGAGCCATGGCGGCAGTTGGGGGAAAAAGAGATCGAACGCCGCCGTCTCGCCAGTCAGGAGCGCTGGCAGGAGACCCTGGCCGATCTTAAGGCCCGCTTTTCCAAACAACCGCCGCCCATGCCATCCACGACCCGTGTCATCCCCGCGCCTCCGCGTGAGGATGATCTGCCCGAAAGTCCGCCTCCCATCGTGGAAGCCGTGAAACCTCCCGCACCCATCATTCCGCCCGTCACACATAACACCTAACGGGCTAAATTCATTTCAGAGCCGCCTTATGCAGACATGCCACCCCTCCTTCGCCGCCCGGCTCCTCCTGGGCTTCTGCGCCGTGCTCCTGCTGGCAGCCTGCGCGCCCCTCCCGGTCTATCTTTCCGAAACCGATGAAATCCCTGTGGGCAGCCGCGTTGATTTTTGGGTGGACCACGACGAGCACGGCTGGGTCGAATCGAACATCCACATCGCTTATCTTCCGCGGGGCATGACCGGTGAAGAAGCCAGGCGCTGGGCGGAAAGCGTGGGCCAGCGTGACGCCGGCCTGCGCTGGACGCGCTATTACCTGCTGGTCACGCTCCCCAAGCCCTCGCGGCAGCAATACCGCACTCCAGTTTTCACCCGCGGTCCCGTCGCGCCTCAGTTTACCAAATGATCTGCCCGTGCATCACAACCATCCCAATCCACTGACCCACCATGGCTGACAATCCCATCGAAACCGCCGCCGCCGAACTCAAAAAATGGCTAGAGCAGCTCCATGCGGTGTTCAAGGCCTTGAAGGAGCAGGAGGCCAAACTCGCTGCCGAACAGAAAGCCATCGGCGAGAAAGCGCTGGCTGCTAACAAAGAGATGATGGCCGCCGAGGCCAACAAGGCCAAGCATGAGGCTCTCATGAAGGAGCTGAAGGGGCTGCGCGAGAAGGTGAACGAATTGCCTGAGTGTGATGCTAAGAAGGCATTGTCAAAGGATGCAGGAGGTCTCGCGTCAGAAGTCAACAAGTCCCTCGGCAAGAACGACGCTTCGTTGGACAAGATCAACCCTGATCTCAAAGCAGACGCGCCCAAACTGGGAGCGCAGCGCCGTCGCGTGGGCGATGATCTCAAAGAAGATGGTTTCTCCAAGGACGCCAAAGGTTGGAAGAAAGGCGAAATCCATGTCAAAGGTGCCAGCCAGAAAGTATCGACCCAGGCTGCCAACCTCAAGCTGCCCGGCAAGTGATGACTTACGCCAAGTCATATGATCCTCTCCGCGACCTCGATAACGACGGCGATGTGGATCTGGCGGACAACGCCATCAACGATCTCGATCGCGATGGCCGCATTGATGGCGAAGACCGCGAAATTCACGATCTGGACAATGACACCGATATTGATGCCGCTGATCGTGAGTTGAAGCTCAAGCAGGAACAAGCGCAAAGCGTTGGCGCAGCCCTCGGTCTCAGCAAAACCGAGGCCAAATGGCAGAAGTCCCAATCCCAGCAGATTTCCGGTCCTAAACTGAGCTGACGCTCCCATTTCAGCCGTTTACCAAGTCCACCAGCTTGCCATTCATCAGCCGCAGGCAAGGGGGATGGTCAAAGGCATGAAAACGTGACGCGCCGGGGCATCAAATCACCGTTGCGCTCCACGGACCCTATTCCTCCGGCTTTTACCGCCCCGTCTCGATCATCCGGGCAAACTCGGCGAAGAAGTACTTCGCGTCATGCGGGCCGGGGGCGGCCTCGGGATGGTATTGGACGCTGAGCACGGGTGCTTCGCGGTGGCGCATGCCTTCGACGGTGCCGTCGTTGAGGTTGATGTGCGTGACTTCGACGTTGCTGGGCAGCGAGGAGGGGTCGATGGCGAAGCCGTGGTTCTGGCTGGTGATGGACACCCGGCCATTGCGCAGGTCTTTGACGGGCTGATTGCCGCCGCGATGACCGAACTTCAGTTTGAAGGTCTTGCCGCCGTAGGCGTGGCCGAGGATCTGATGGCCGAGGCAGATGGCGAAGATGGGTTTCACGCCAATGAGCTGCTTGATCTCCTTGTGGATGTAATCGAGCGCGGCGGGATCGCCAGGGCCGTTGGAGAGGAAGACGCCGTCGGGATTCTTGGCCAGCACGTCCTTGGCGCTGGTGGTGGCGGGGACGACATCGACGCGGAAGCCGTTCTGCCGCAGGCGGCGCAGGATGTTGCGCTTGATGCCAAAATCGTAGGCCACGATGTGGTGCTTGGCGCGTGGCAGCGGATGATAAACCTCGCCATCAGGCCCTGCTTCACGGTTCTGTGAGGGGCTAGGGATGTCCCAATCGCGGCTGTCCTGGTCCTCGGGGTCCCAGAGGTAAGGCTTCGGCGTGGTGACTTCCTTGACGTAGTCGCTGCCCTCCATGGTGGGGCTGTTCGCGGCGATTTTCACGGCCTCCTCAGCGGTGATGGCCTCGGAGGTGATCACGGCGCGCATGGCGCCCCGGGTGCGCAGGTGGGTGGTCAGGGCGCGGGTGTCGATGCCCTGGATGCCGGGGATGTTCCACTCCTTGAGGTAAGCGTCGAGCGTCTGCGTGCTGCGCCAGTTGCTCGGCACTTCGCACAGCTCCTCAATGACGAAGCCGCGCACATGCGGCTGGCTGCTTTCGGTGTCGAGCGGGTTCACGCCGTAGTTCCCGATCATGGGATACGTCATGGTGACGATCTGGCCGCGGTAGGAGGGATCGGTGAGCACCTCCTGATAACCGGTCATGGAGGTGTTAAAGCAGATTTCGCCGGTGTGGCTGGCATCGGCGCCGAACGCCGTACCTTCAAACACGCGGCCGTCTTCGAGGGCGAGGAGGGCTTTCTTCATCAAGGTGCGCCGCTGGTCATAGCCAGAAGGGCGGGGGGCGCAAGGAATGACGCAGGAGGAATTTTTGAATGATGAAGGCTGGAGCGCGGACCTCCGAGTCCGCAGCACGTCGTCTGCAGCAGGTGTGTCGGGGCAACGAAGGCCAAGCCTGGGTCAGAAATGGAGGAACTGAAAACTGGGAATGGGTCAGAATGGAGGAATGGCCGGAGGCGGATCAGACCCTTTTCAGTTCCTTCATTCCACCATTCTCAGTTCTTCCATGCTTGGACATGTGCGCACCTATTCTCCCACCCGCAGGATGTCGCAGGTGATGAAAATGGCCTGGAGGATGTCTTCCTTCTCGAACTCGGGTTTGCCGGTGGGTTTGTGGAGGGAAAGCAGGCGTGCGGTGCCGTCGGGCATCGTGATGGCGGTGTTGACCTTGGTCACGTGGTAATCGGTGAGCGGGAATTCGAGCCTGCGGCCCTGGGTGTCGATGGCATGCTCGCGATGCTCAAAAGGCGCGGCGGTGTGGAATTCGGGGGCGATGTTGAGTTCGACAGTGACGCCGTCAGCGAAGACGGTGGGTTCGAGTTCGACCTTGAGGCCTACGTGGCGGCTTTCAGTGAAAATTTCGGGTATGTCTTTCTCATTCACGCTCACTTCGGTGATGGCTTGGTGCTGGGTGACTTGCTCGGCGGCGGCGTGGGTGCCGGACTTGGTTTCGATGCGGGCGGTGTTGAGATGCTGCACGGTGTCGGCCTTCACGGCGGCGAGCAGTTCGTCGAGTTCGGCGCGATGATCGCTCTTGCTAGCCGCCTGGGCGGTGAGTCGGCGCAGCAATGGGCCGGGGCCTTGGAGGACGTGGGTGGTGAAGGTAGTTAAAGCGGGAAGAACGTTGTGGTGCCCCTCAGTGAAAGCTTCGACCAGATCGAGATTCTCGTTCGTGTTGGTGACCATCATCTGAGAGGTCGGTGCGCTGTAATAGACGGCTGCTCCTTTTGGAAAGGGGATGCCGGCCTCCTCAAGAATTGTCTTCGCAGTCTTGCGCTGCTTCTGTCCGTCAGCGGTGGTCACTTCGCCTCCCACTGAGGTAAAGTCGGGCGGCACACGAAAACTGCGAGTGTGGAAGGCTTTGGGATCAACGGATGGTTTGCCTGCAGGTTTGCGTTCTGCCTTGGCATGTCGCGCCTTCGCCACCTGCGGCACGACATCGCATTTCAGAAACGTGGCCCAGAGCATTCCGGGCTTGTCGTGACCGGTGGGTTCGTTCAAGGAGACGAGCTTGGTCCCGCCCTTGGTGAGGCTGATGCCTGCGACGGTCTTGGCACTGTGAAAATCAGTGACGGGCATGTCGAAGGGCTGCTGCGAGGCGGGATCACGAAAATGATCGCGGCGGAGGAGGGGAGCAGCGGGATGCAGTTCGTGGGTGAAGGTGAGTTCCACCGTGCGATTGTCAGCGCCGACAACGGGCTCGACGTCGAGGAGGGAGCCGATCAGCCGCGTTTCGAAGCCGAGTTTGGGCCGGCCTTGGGCATCGGTGCCGAAAGTATCGAGATAGCGATGCTCACGGCCGCTTTGGTGGCTGGCATGCCAGCCAGATTTGGTTTCGAGGAAGCTGGAGTGGATGAACTTCGCCTCGCCACGAGCCACGGCGGCCTCCACAGCGGCAAACATCGCGGAATCATCGGCAGAAGCGAGCGTCTGGCGCGTGAGATCGCGCAGCAAGGGCGCGGGAGCCTCCAGGGTGTGGAGTGTGAAGGCGACGGTCCTCGGGCTGACACTGAGCCGTTGTTCAACTTCCTGCACGATGAGGGCGATGTTGTCCGGCGTGTTCATGAGGCGCAGCACGCCCTCGTGATGCTCGATCAGCGCGCTGGGAGGGAAAGTGATGCCTGCCAGCGCGAGCCATGCCTGGAGTGTGACCGGCGGCGTGGCATTCAGGAACTCATCAAACAAGCCATCCGGCGCAGGCAGGGTGGCGAAAATCATGCCGGGCGGCACGTTGGCTGGCCTGGGCACCTTCGGCTGCGGCAAGGGCAGAGCCTCGGCACGGCGCAGCGTGGCGGTGAGAAACACGGCGCACAGGATGTCCGCGCTCTCCTGCGGCGTGCCAACGGGTTTGGTGACGCCGAGGAGCTTCGTGCTGCCGGCGACGATACTGACAGCAGTGCTGATTCGAGTGACGGCAATGTCGGTGATGGGAAAATCGGCCGCGTGGCCGGTGAGCGGATCATTCACGTTGACCTGCCGCTGACTGGGAGGCGCGGGATTCAGCGTCAAACCGACCGTGACTTCGATCGTGCTGCTGTCTGGACCCACGGTCGGCTTGATTTCCAAGTGCAGACCGATCTGACTCGTCTCTTTCGCGATGGAGGCGCGGCTTTTGGCGTCCAGTTTGAACTCGGTGGCATGGTTGTGCTCGCGCACGGCCTCGACGGTGGCGCGGGTGCCGGATTTGGTTTCGAGAAACGCATCGCTGACAATGCGGACGTTGGAATCGGGCTTTTTCGCGTGATCGAGCAGCGCGGTGAGCGACGGGGCGGCATCGGCCGAGCGTGAGGCGGCGTCATTGGCCGCGCGGATGAGTTCGCCCGGGCCTTCGATGACGGTGAGGGTGAAGGCGACATTGACAGGAGCCTGTTGTTGAAAGCTTTCCACATAAGCTTCGACGAGATCAAGGTTCGGCTGCGTGTTCGTGACCGTGAGCAGGCTGGTGACGGGATTGAAGCTGGCGCTGGTTCCTTCGAGGAAGGTGACG
>JBIKYB010000210.1:0-8872 GCA_044355475.1 Prosthecobacter sp. | reverse complement strand
ATGATTTGCTTGATCGTGTAACCCGGCGCGGTGTGCAACGTGTCGGTGGCGGCTTCGTAAAGCGCTCCGCTGAAGCATTGCACGGCGGAAGTCGATCCATCGCGCAGGGTGAAGGCGGCCTGGGTGAGATTGGGGAACTCGGCGACGATTTGCTTCGCCAGCGCCTTCAGATCGCCGTTGAAGTCGATGCCGAGCATCGCGGTGGCATCGCTGATGCCACCGACGAAGATGGTGACGTGCGGCAGGAGCGTTTTCATCGTGCGCGTGGCCAGTTCACGGGCGGAGAGCGGCGGTTCCCAGCGCCAGAGCTTGGTGCGGTAGTTCATGTCGCACACGACTTTGATTTTTCTGCGCGCGGCTTCCTGCACGGCGATGAGCGCGACCTCGGCGGCGTTGCGCGAGATGGCAGGGGTGACGCCGGAGATCACGAACCATTCGCAGCCGGTGAAGATCGCGTCCCAATCGTAGGCGGACGCGGGCGTGATCGCGACAGAGGAACCGTCGCGGTCATAGATGACGTTGCCACCGCGTTGGTTGGCACCGTGTTCGAGAAAGTAGATACCCAGGCGGCCTTCCGGTGTGCGCAGGATGTGTTTTGTCTCCACTCCGAGACTGCGTAGATCAGCGATGCAGGCATCGGCGATGGCGTGATCAGGCAAGACGGTCACGAAAGCCGCGTCGATGCCGAGATAGGCCAATGAGGCCGAGATGGATGCTTCCGCACCCGCAAAAGTCACATTCACGCTGCCCGGCATGGCCTGCTGAAAGCGCGCGTAGCCCGGCGTGGCGATGCGCGCCATGATTTCGCCGAACGTGACGACGCGGCTCATGGGCGTACTTGCTTGACGATGTCGCTGGCCTCGCGTGCGAGATTCGTGATCGCCGCCCAGTCGCCTTTGGCGATCAAATCCTTCGGCGCGAGCCACGAACCACCGAGCGCGAGCACGGAAGGCTCCTTCAAATACTGCGCGGCATTCGCCGGACCGACGCCGCCGAGCGGAATGAACTGCACGCCGAGGTGCATGAAGGGCGCGGAGATCGTGCGCAGATAAGCAAGGCCGCCGCAGGGTTCGCTGGGGAAGAACTTGAGCAGCTTGCAACCGGCCTCGATGGCCAGTTCGATGTCCGTCGGCGTGCAAACACCCGGCGCGAACGGCAGGCCGATGCGTTTGGCCTCGGCGACGACGCGCGGATTCATGCCCGGGGCCACGCCAAAGCTCGCACCCGCTTCCTTGGCATCGTTGACCTGTTTGGGAGTCAAAATCGTGCCCACACCAACGGTCATCTCCGGCACCTCGGCACGGATGCGCCGCAGCGATTCGAGCGCGGCATCAGTGCGCAGCGTGAGTTCGATGCAATCGACTCCTCCCGCGAGCAAGGCCCGCGCCAGCGGAACGGCATCGTCAGCACGGTCGATCATGAGCACGGCGATGACGCCGGTTTTTTGGAGGTGGTGGTTGAGTGATTCGGTCATCGCCTGAAGCAGGACGGGAGCGGTGCTTTTGCAACCGGCATGTGTAGAAGTCGTTTCATTGGGCATCCGATGCTTGGCTGGAAAGTTGAGAAGCAGATATTTGGCGCATCTGCTCGATCGTTTTTTCTTCAAGGTTCGGATACGGGAATAGGTAGTCGCCGTCCGGCTTAGCGCTTAACTGGGTGCAGAGATGTTTTTTGCCATCTTTGGTTCTTTTGTGCAAATCCTCCAGCAGAGCCTTCACAAGCCTTCTAGCTCGTGGAATTTCTTCGTCGTGGGGAACCAGTGTATGCGGAATGATCTCACATTCATCGCCTTGTTTACGCAGAACAATCTGGTTGGCTTGAAATCCATCTTCCAGTGTCTCAAGCGGATTAGAGTGACCATAAAGTGAATCTCGCGCCTTTCGAAACGAAGAGTGCAGTTGTTTCAGATCGGATGGAATCGCTTTGTCGCTTATTCCACCCATGTCATTGTTTGACGTAAATGGCTTCGCATAAGAGACGATGAAGGCTATCCACAGCGGCCATTTCAATGGTGCAGGAGTGCTTTGTCCAGTCTGCTCGATCAGAGTGAGAAATCTGTCTGCATCTGAAAGTGCTCCCAAGGCGAACATTTCGCGCCAAAGCGCCTTTGATCTTGCGAGTTCAGGTGTCACTTTTAAAGTCTAAAGAGATTCAAGGCTACGCTGTGGGCCAGGAAGTGGCGGTGGTATAGCATGTTGATGTGAGGGAACTGGCACTTGAATTTTATTGTTCGGCAAAGACGGAATTCCACCCAAGCCTACCATGCTGCGGATGTTCTCAATTGTCCGGTAGTGAATACTTCGGTTCTCCTCGAGGTTGGCAATGGCAATCTCAAACAACTGCTTCGTTTCATCATCCAAAGGATCATCGAAAGTTCGGTAACGGCGATATAGCGGTTCAATATCCCAGCCTGCTTCGGCCAGACGTTCATAACAATCGAAGATACGCTGATGGACGCGTCGCACTTCGTCTATAAGCCTGTCAAAAACCAATGAAAGCGATTGTTCTCCTTGCGTCGTGTAGTTGATGCAGGCTTGGGCGAATTGCTCAAAAGCATTGCCAAATTTCTGACAGAATTCCTGGTCGTTCGAGTTGCGCCAGTTGCCCCATGCTTCGGCACCCGCAACTCCAACGTAGCCGCCGAAAAAACCTGCGGCAAAACCAAGCACTCCTTCCAAGAATCCCGTCCTGCCCATGATTGATGTGTAGCGCGGAAGAAATTCTATCAGTTGGGAATAGTGAGCATAAAGTTGCTGGTAGTGATCCCTCTGCTTTGCAATAGAGTTCATCGTCATTCGTGAAAAGGACGAAGTGATGGCCACTTCTTCATCTCCAACACTTTCTCTCAAATAGTTCTCTATTTGGGGATGTTCCTTGATCGCAGAACGAATGACTTCTGAGGCGATCCCTTTACAAACGTGAGAAATTCCCGAGCTAAAATCTTGTTCAAACGATTCAACCGGAACAATTTGTATATTCGCCAGCACTTCAGCCACCATCGCTGACTTTTGGTCATTCGGCGTTGCATCTGAAAGCGACTCAAACAGTTGTCCGCACGCATATGCTGCAACACCAGCAGGATTGAACCGCCACACTACAATCAACACTTCCTTGAGGAACAAAAGCGAGTCTTCCAGGTCTTTTTCAAATGAGGTGCGCAATGGATGGCTCATCAGCTTGTTTTGGTAGACGAGCGTTTACATCAATCTGAGATTAATTGCGATTTGCTCACCGTTTTCGTCAAATTTGTCAATCGGCTGGCGAAGAGAAAGGCGAGAATTGAGATTGAGTCAAGGACATGGCGGATTCTCAGTCGCCTCACGGCTTCGTGATCTTCAAATCATCCATGTAGATCCAGTTGTCGGTCTCAATCTCGGGATGGCGGTACATGCCGAGCTTGAGGAAGTGCTGGAAGTCGTTGTGCATGTTCGGGCCGGTGGCGGTGGCGACGGGTTTTGACATGTCGTCGAGGAAGAAGGTGGCTTTGCCGTCGGCTTGTTGCGACCAATGGATCTCGACGGCGATGCTGTGCCATTTGCCGGGCTCGATGAAGATGGGGCCATGTTTCTGCGATTGATCGGGGCCGTAGGCGATGCCGATGCCGAGCTTGCCCTGCAATTCGCCGAGAGCGAGGAGCACGGGCGGACTCTTGGAGGCAAAGCCGTCCCAGCTTTCGCCACGGGACTGATCCGGCTGATCGTGCCACTGGCCAATGATCCACCAGCGGTTCTTCGGCGCATCGGACGCGAACCCCTTCGGCACCATGAAGCGCCAGGCGTAGCGCACGGTGTCGCCCTGCTTGTGCGGGTAATCGACGCTGACCTCGGCACGGATGCCGCCATTGAGTTTCTTCTGGCCGGGGAACACATGCAGGCCGAGGTGCTGGGCCGCGCCTTCGCCCATGATGGCGATGTTTTCGATGGCGGGGACTTCGACATGGGCAAATTCGAGCAAGTCGTCCGGCACGACGCTGCGGAGATAGGTGAGTTCTTTCTCACGAGCGGCGGGATCGGCGCTGCGACCACAGGCGGTGAGCAGCAGGAGGGTGGCGAGGAAGCGGAGGTGCATGGCTGAGGCCGATGAGAGCATTTCAGGGCAGGGATGTCGAGCCTGACCGCTTCCTGCGGTGGAATGGCATTGCTCCTGTCTTTTTCCCTCGCCCTTGCACCGCATTGGCGGTGTGGACGTCCCTTTCAAAACAGATGCGGCGTACCACATTCTCTAGCAGAGCCATCTGCTGGAGGATGAACGTGATGTCTCGACGCCGACCTACGAGGGGCTGGTGCAGCGCTGCGCAAAACTAGTCGGCCGCTTTGGCGCGTGGAAGCTGACGATGAGTCCTGAAGCCGGATAGTTTGGCGAAGGTCACTCCAGTTTTGTGACACGCATCCGCCAAACACATCTGGCCCACGCTTCCTGCTCACTTCTTCTTCGGCTCCCAGTCGTTCGCCTTGATGATGGCCTCCAGCTCCTGCCGGGCCGCAGGCTCCTCGGCAAGAATCTTGAACTGCGCCAAATAGCGCAGCGCCTTCGCCACCTGCATGATCTCGCCCTTCTTGGATTCGATCTTGTCCGCAGGCACCGCTTTCATCGCGGCGGCAAAATCGTTCACGGCGGCGAGCGCGAACTCCTTCGCCTCGGCATTCTCCGCGTAGCAGAGCGATTCAAACAGGCGGAGCATCTTCGCGTTGCCTTCGAGCTTCGCGGCGTCCTCACGGATGCTCTTGGCGATCTCGGCACGCTTCGCTGCGGTGGCTTCCTCGCTCATGCGGCTGTATTCGCCGCCATCGACGAAGCGTTTCGGCAGCGGGCGATACCAGATGTTGCGGAAGCGCACGGGATTGCCGTGATCCTGAATTTTGAGCGGGCCTTTTTCAGGAAATGCCTTCGGTTTGGAGCGTCGCATGTGTCCGCCACCACCTTCGAGTGGCGTGTGATCCTGTGTGAGCACGCCGTTGACGAACACGGTGATGTAACCGGGATCGATTTCCTTCCCGTCTTTGAAGATCGGGCGGCGGAAGACGATGTCATAGCTCTGCCACTCGCCTGGAGCATTCAGTGGATTCACCAGCGGCGGATTGATGCCGTAAATGGATGAAGCCATGCCGTCCGGGTAGCTGGGGTTGTTGTAATTGTCGAGCACCTGCACCTCCACCGCGCCCATGAGGAAGACGCCGCTGTTGCCACGGCCCTGGCTGTTGCCCTCGACCTTGCTGGGCGCACTCCACTCAATGTGAAGCTGGCAGTCGGCGAATTCCTCCTTCGTGCGAATGTAACCACTGCCCGGCACGCATTGCAGCACGCCGTCTTTGACAACCCACTTCGTCGGTTCGCCGTTTTTGTCGGAGATCCATTTTTCAATCTCCTCCGCCTTGCCGCTGAAGAGCACAACCGCGTCGGATGGCGCAGTCATGGCATTGCCTGGCTCCACTCGCGGTGGCTGCGGCCGGTTCATGTCATGAATCCCCCACGGATGGGTCGCATCCGGCGGATCGCCGTAAAAGCCGCCTTCAGCAAGTGCGGCAGAGGTGAGCATGGCAAAGACGAAAGTAGGTAGCGTGGGTCGGTTCATGGTCGTGGAGAAATAAACAGGCCAAAGGAACGAGCAATCGCGATTCGCGGAATCACGCACGGCGCGCAAGCAATTCCAAAAGAGCGGCGTCCCGCACTTTGCAGGCGAAAAAGGCCATTCAAGGCAGAAGGGCGTGGCACTGTTGCCTGCGCGGGCTTGATCAATGCCGAAAGTCTTTCGTCGTTGTCTCGTTGAAGGAGCAAAATGATCCGCACCGCTTTCATCACGTTGCTTGCTGCCACGATTCTCGACGCCGCGCCCGCCGACTTCGCCAAAGACGTCTTCCCCGTCCTCCAGCGGGCCTGCTTCGAGTGCCATGGCAGCGAAGTGCAAAAAGGTGATCTCCGCCTCGACGCCGGTACCGCCAAGCATCTCGAAATCGGCCCTGACCTCCTGCGCCGCATCGCCTTGCCAAAGGAAGACCAAGAAGCCATGCCAAAGCGCGGCGACCGCCTCACTGCCGCCGAAATCACGCATCTTCGTGATTGGGTCAACGCGGGTGCCAAGTGGCCGGACAAACTCGAAACCCTCAAGCACTGGAGCTACCTACCACCCACCCGCCCGGCCCTTCCGCCGATCCAAAACCAATCCTGGCCCAAGAACGAACTCGACCACTTCATCCTCGCCAAACTCGAAGCTGCCAAGCTCACACCATCCCCCGAAGCCTCCCCGGAAACCCTTATCCGCCGCCTCAGCCTCGACCTCACCGGCCTTCCTCCAGCTCCCGCTGAAGTCGAAGCGTTTACGAAAGCCTTCATCCAGCATCCAGAATCCAGCATCGAACAACTCGCCGACCGCCTCCTCGCATCAAAACAGTTCGGCGTCCGCTGGGCGCGCCCCTGGCTCGATCTCGCCCGCTACGCCGACTCCCACGGCTTCCAGCGCGATGATTTGCGCGAGGTCTGGGCTTGGCGCGACTGGGTCGTCAATGCGCTCAACGCGAACATGCCGTTCGACCAGTTCACGCTCGAACAAATCGCTGGTGATCTTCTTCCGAACGCCACGCCCGATCAAATCATCGCCACCGGCTTCCACCGCTGCACGCCCACCAACGTCGAAGCCGGCACCGAGCCTGAGGAAAGCCGCATCAATCAGGTCATCGACCGCGTGAACACCACCGGCGCAGTCTGGCTCGGCACCACGCTTGAGTGTGCCCAATGCCACAATCACAAATACGACCCGATCACCCAGCGCGACTACTACTCGCTGCTCGCCTACTATAACAACACCGAGAAAGAAGCCGAGCGCGCCAGTGCCGCTCCTGGTTCCATTCGCTTCAACGGCACTCCGTTTAAAATCAGCGACCCTGGCCGCGAAGTGCAGCGTCAGCAGCTTGCCACGCAGTTGAAGGCGCTCGAAGCGCAGATCACCGCACGGCAGCAGCAGATCGCGGGCACTGGCAAACAAGGCGGAAACTCGGCTGGCGCAGGTTCTGGCCAGACCGAAGCCGTCCAAGCGCTCAAACCCACCGCCTTCCTCACCGAAAGCGATGCTGAATCCGAACTCCAAGCCGATGGCAGCGTGCTGCTCACTGGCCCAGTGCCTGAAACGGACACCTACACCTTTGAAACCGAACTCAGCGGCGGTGATTTGAGCGGTTTGATGCTCGAAGCCCTCACTCATGCCTCCATTCCAGGAGATGGCCCCGGCCGTGGCGGTGCCAATCGTCCCAACTTCGTTCTGCACACATTCGACTGCACGCTCACCTCACCAGACGGCAGCAAGCAGCCACTCCAGTTCAAAACCGCCCACGCCGACTACTCACAAAAGGGCTACGACGTTCTCAATCTCGTCAGCAAGGCTGGCAAAAAAGCCTGGGCCATCGGCCAGCGCTTCGGCGAGCCGCATTGGGCCGCGTTTGCACTCGCCACGCCGGTGAAAATCGCCGCAGGAACCAAGCTGAGCATCCGCATGGAGCAAAATTTCGGCAACGGCCTCGTCATGGGCTGCCTGCGTATTTCCCGCATCGCGGGTGATGTCCTCGCAGCGCTTCCCGAAGTCGAGGCAACCGAGGGCAAAGCCCCCGCCAAGGCCAAAGCTAAAGACAAGCAGCTCGCCCAGCTCGAAAAGCAAAAAACCGCGCTGCAAAAGCAAATCGCCGCCCTCAACGCACCCACCACCGAAGTCATGCGTGAGCTCCCACAGCCGCGCATGTCCGCCATCTTCAAACGTGGCGTGTACACCGATCCCTCTGATCCCGTCACGCCAGCCGTTCCCGCCATTTTCAATTCGCAGCCGAAAGGACCGCCGAACCGCATCACGCTCGCGAAATGGCTCACCAGCCGCGACAACCCGCTCGCCGCCCGTGTCACGGTGAATCGCTGGTGGGCCGAGTTGTTCGGCCAGGGCATCGTTTCGACCCTCGAAGACTTCGGCATCAAAGGCGCAGCGCCAAGCCATCCCGAACTGCTCGATTGGCTCGCTGTCGAGTTCATGGACAGCGGCTGGGACATGAAGCAGGTACTCAAGAAAATCGTCATGAGCGCGGCGTATCGGCAAAGCAGTAGAACGAGTTTTCCAACTCGTTCCCCGAACGAACTCAAAAGTTCGTTCTACGCCATCGATCCTGCCAACACCCTCCTCTGGCACGGCCCCCGTTTCCGTCTCGATGCCGAAACCATTCGCGACAACGCCCTCGCTATTGCCGGGCTGCTCAGTTTGAAGCAAGGGGGCACCCCCATCCGACCGCCACAGCCGGACGGCCTCTGGCAAAAGGTCGGCGGACAGCAGTACAATTACGTCGTGAGTCCGGGCGATGAAAAATACCGCCGCGGCCTCTACGTCGTGCTCAAGCGCGGTTCGCCTTATCCCAGCTTCATGAATTTCGATGCCAGTGCCCGCATGGCTTGCGTCGTGCGCCGCTCGCGCAGCAACACACCGCTGCAAGCACTCACGCTGCTCAACGATCCAGTCTATGTCGAGGCCGCCAAGGCCTTCGCCCGACGCATCGTTTTCGAATCAGCAAGCAGTGACCTCGATTCGCGTCTCCAGCATGCCTTCCGCATCGCACTGGCACGCGCACCGCAGCCGAAAGAGCTCGGCGTGCTCAAATCGCTCTGGGAAACGCAGTTTGAAGCCGCCAAGGCCGATCCCAAGGCCACGAATGACCTCACGACCGGCTTCGAGCTGCCGAAGAACCTGCCCGCCGCCGAATTCGCGGCTTGGTATGCGGTGGCGAGCGCGATTCTCAATCTTGACGAGTGCATCACGAAGGGGTGAGGCAGCATTCGCCAAGAATCGTCTGGTGATGGCGTTGTTTGTGCGGCTACTTTGCCCACGAATGCAACCCAACGCGACGAA
>JBIKYB010000209.1:0-8875 GCA_044355475.1 Prosthecobacter sp. | reverse complement strand
GCCAGGTGAACAACGTCGATTACACCCAGCCGATCACGAACGGGCCGACGAGTGTAGGCTTTGACACCTACTTCGGCATCAGCGCCTCATTGGACATGGTGCCGTATTGCTTCATCGAAAACGACCGTGTGCCAGCGACTCCCACCGAGACGATGAAACTCGCCATGAACGGCTCGGGCGACAAGATGAGCTTCACCCGCGAAGGCCCAGGCTCCCCCGGATTCCGTGGCGAGGACGTGCTGCCAGCCTTCACCAGCCGCGCCAAAAAGATCATCCAGGAGAAAGCCACCGCCGCGAAGCAGGGCGCTCCATTCTTCATCTACATGCCGCTGAACTCCCCGCACACGCCGATCCTGCCGAGCAAGGAATGGCAGGGCAAAAGCGGCCTCAGCCTATACGCTGACTTCGTCATGGAAACCGACGACGCCATCGGCCAGGTCATGCGCGCCACAGAAGAAAACGGCATCGGCAACGACACGCTCATCATCGTGACGAGCGACAACGGCTGCTCACCGCAGGCGAACTTCCCCGATCTCATCGCGAAGGGTCACAATCCCAGCGGCGTCATGCGCGGCCACAAGGCGGACATCTTTGATGGCGGACACCGCGTGCCTTTCTTGGTGCGCTGGCCTGCGAAGGTCAAAGGCGGCCAGACCACGAGCCAATTGACCTGCCTCACCGATTTCACGGCCACCGCCGCTGAAATCACCGGCGTCAAACTTCCCGACAACGCCGCCGAGGACAGCTTCAGCTTCCTCCCTGCCCTGCTCGGAGAAACCGGCAAGGCCGCACGTCAGAGCATCATTCATCACTCCATCAACGGCAGCTTCGCCATTCGTGAAGGCGACTGGAAACTCGAACTCTGCGCCGGTTCCGGCGGCTGGAGCGATCCACGTCCAGGTTCCCCCGGCGAGAAGGGGCTGCCCAACACCCAGCTCTACAATCTGGCCTCTGACATCGGCGAAAAAACCAACCTTCAGGCCGACAAGCCGGAGATCGTCGCCAAGATGACCGCACAACTCGAACAACTCGTCACCAACGGCCGCAGCACACCCGGCGCACCGCAAAAGAACGCCGTCGAAGTCGTCCTGCGCAAACCCACACCTGCGGCGAAGCCTAAGAAGAAGGCGAAATGATCCAACTTTTTTGGTGCGCATGAAAACGCGCCAGCTAACCTCGCCGCCTCGCTTCCCAAACCAAGCAACTACCATGAGCAACTCCGCACCCAAACTTCACAATGCAATGTGGCCCGGCCTCGTCGGCAAAGGCGATGGCGAAGGCCAAGAACCACCGATCAGCCTCGAAAAGATGCTGGACCTCACCGCCGCAGCCAACGTCGGCGGCCAGAAGTTTGAGGGCATCGACTACTTCCTCTTCCTGCCCCACACGAATCCTGAGGCCAGCGACGACGAATTGAAGAAGATCGCCGACCTCATCGCCAGCAAAGGCTTCAGCGTCGGTTCCCTCGTGGCTCCCGTCTGGCCCGGCACCGTTGGCGATTCCGCCATGGGCGACGACGCGCAGCAGGAAAAATTCCTCAGCGCCGTGAAAATGGCCTGCCGCATCGCCAAGATCTTCAACGCGCACGGCGTCCGCAAATACGGCGTCATCCGCATCGACTCCGCCGAGTTCGGCGTGGCCAAATGGCGTGAGAATTCGAAGGCAGGCACCGCCCGGATCGTGGACACCTTCAAGAAGGCCGCCACCATCGCCGCCGACCACGGCGAGCGTCTCGCCGCCGAAGGCGAGATCTGCTGGGCCGGCATGCACTCCTGGAAAGACATGCTCGATGTCCTCGAAGGCGTCGGCATGCCCAACGCGCTCGGCTTCCAGGCCGATCTCGCCCACACCTACCTCTACACCCTCGGCTACAATGCTCCTGAGCATGCTCTCCTCAAAGAAGGCTACAGCGACGCTGAATTCTGGGCCGCCTACGAGAAGATGACCGACGCGCTGCGTCCCTGGACCATCGACTTCCACGTCGCGCAGAACGACGGCACCGTTCACGGCGCAGGCAGCCACGACAAGACCGGCAAGCACTGCCGCGCTGACGATCCGAACGGCAAGCTCGACATCACCAAAGCCTCCGGCTACTGGCTCAAAGACGCCGCCGCCCGTGGCATCCAGCACATCTGCTGGGATGGCTGCATGTTCCCCAACGCCGTGCTCGAAACGCCGGACACCTGGAACAAGATCCTCGCCGCGATGATCAAGGTCCGCGACGCCCACGGCTGGTAACCCAAAGTGGTCCGCACAGTCCACTGTGCGGCATCTATCACTCCCGCAACGCCGCAGAGACGCAAACGCTCTGCGGCGTCTTCATTTCGGCACCGTGGGGACACTTCGCGGCGGGGAGACTCAGCAGTCACAGGTCCGCATGGCTCATCTTCTTCACAGGAGATAACGGAGAGAACAGGGAATCGGCCCACCACCGCTAAAAAGGCAGTTGCCAAGACCTGCTGTGGCGGCACACACTGCCCGCTTCCCATGAGCACGCGCCCGGTCATCTTCGTCTCCGCTGTCACCAAAGAACTGCGCAGCGCGTGTGGCCTCGCCAGCGCTTCATTGAACCAACCTCCTGCACAGTGATATGAGTAACAAGAAACGCAGTGCCGCCAAAACACCGGCTCGCGGCGCAGGAAAAAGCCGTCCACTCCGAAACCCCAGTCCATCCGGCTCAAAGAGTTCCTCCAGAACTTCCACGACACAGACCTCTACGCCAAGGACAGGTCGTTCTGCTTCATCATCGGCTCAGGGGCAGCGTTGTCGGCGGGCATTCCCACCGGTGCCTCACTCGTCAATCGGTGGCTCGTGGAAATGCACGACATGGACGATGGAAGCGACAAGCGCATCCTGCCACCGCACGCCAAGATCGAAGATTACGCCGATGCTCTGCTCGATGGCGAAATGGAACGCCTCAAAAAATGGAGCGAAGCGCGATTCAAGAGCATCTCCGGGTTCAAGTTCGAGGACCGGGCCATGTTTTACGGTCACATTTATCAGGCCCGTTTCGTCAATGACCCTGATTTGGGCCAGAAGTTTCTTCGCGCACTGATTCATCGCCGTAAACCTTCGATCGGCTTTCATCTGCTCGCCCGCATCCTGAATCGCACGCGGCATAATGTGGTGATCACCACGAATTTCGACCACCTCGTCGAAGATGCCATTGCGATCACCGAGAACGAAGCCGTGCAGAGCTTCAACCACGCGGGGCTTGCAGAGTTTGTGCAGAGCCGGCCCGAGCATCCTGCCGTGGCGAAGATTCACGGCGACATTTTGCTCAAGACGTTCAATGCCGCCGGTGAGTTGGAGCAGTTGAGTGACTTATGGAAGAAAGCACTCCGGTCCCTCTTCCAGACCTACACACCCATCATCATTGGCTATGGCGGCAACGACCCCGGTTTCATGAGCTTCCTCATCGAGGAACTCAAAACCTGGGGTGAAGACCGCCGCTGTTACTGGTTCGTGAGAAAAGAAAGTCGGTTTCAATGCATTCCATCCTGCACGGAACTGGCTGGCATCCAGGCACTGCGGCTGGTGGAATGCCCGGGCTTCACCGAACTCATGCTGAAGCTCAATGAGATCATTAACTTCGTTCCCCTCCACGACGAGCTTCGCGTGCGCGCGGATGCGGTCGCCGCCGAACTAAAGGATGCCGAAGCCAAGGCCCGTGGCGACCTCGACGAGCATGAGCGGGCGAAGCGAATGACCCTTTCCACGGAGGACTCAAGCATCGTGGCAGCGGTTTCTACACAGACTAAAGTGGAAAGCACCAAGGTGAATGAGAAAGCAACTTGGAGAGACTGGCTAGACAAACTAGGCGAGTGTTTCGATGCCAAGGATAGGCAAGGGATTCTTCAGGAAGCCCTGGCTCAGTTTCCTGGAAACCGTCCGATTCAAGCGGTGGCGGCGTCGCTTGATTTGAGTGACCAGCCAGCAAATGAAAAGGCATTCGGGAAGCTTCAAGCGCTTCTCAAAGATAGCGAGGCGGCATTGGGCGCCGACAATGATGAGACGCTGGCGATCCTGCACTCGTTTGCGAGAACCTATTTGCTGCGTGGTGAACCCCAGCGCGCGGAGACGCTTTACCGGCGCATCGTCGCAGGTCGTGAACGCGTGCTGGGCGCGGAGCATCCCGATACCTTGATGAGCCGGAACAATCTGGCTGTCGCGCTGGATAACCAAGGCAAGCATGCCGAGGCGGAGCAGGAGCACCGGGCGGTGTTGAAGGTGAGGGAGCGCGTGCTGGGCGCGGAGCATCCCGATACCTTGGGGAGCCGGAACAATCTGGCCGGCACGCTGCATGCCCAAGGCAAGCATGCCGAGGCGGAGCAGGAGCATCGGGCGGTGTTAAAGGTGAGGGAACGCGTGCTGGGCGCGGAGCATCCCGATACCTTGAAGAGCCGGAACAATCTGGCCAACGCGCTGCATGCCCAAGGCAAGAATAACGAGGCGGAGCAGGAGCATCGGGCGGTGATTAAGGTCCGGGAGCGCGTGCTGGGCGCGGAGCATCCCGATGTGGCGCGGTCTTGCTACAATCTGGCGCTCTGTCTTAAAGCTCAGCAGAAGCTGCCGGAGGCGCTGGCCTTCATGCAGCGGGCGGAGCAGGTGCGGACGCAGGCTTTAGGTCCCGAGCACCCGGATACGAAGTTCGCCAAGGCCGGGCGCAAGCGCCTGGAGCCGGCGGCGAAGGGGAAATAGGCCGGGGGAGGCCCGTGGGTGGCGGTGGGGCGTGGTGGGCGGAGACCCAGGAGGGACGCTTCTCAAGCGCCCAGACACGGCGGTAAAAAACCGCCGCTCCTTGATCGCCCCGGCCCCAGCTTCGTCCTCGGCATCTCTGCCCCTCCCGAATAATTTCTGCGGACGTCCAGAAACTCAGAAAGGCTCCCGCAGATTCATGGAGATCAGCAGATTGAGTTCGGAAGAATCTGCGGGCCTCCCCGAATCTGCTGGAAGTGACTCTACGTTCCACAATCTAGCCGCCTTGAGTTCGGCTGGTAATCGCTGCCCCATGTGCCAAGTCACCAACGCCGCCCTCAATGGAGTTCGCCCCATGCATCGTCTTCTTGTTTTGCTTCTCATGCTCGCCTCCTGCGCGCGCATGCCTGTGCCCGCCACGCTGCCACCGGAAATCGCCGCCGTCTTGCCTGCGACCTGCAAGCAAGTGCTTCACGTCACCGCTGCCGACGAGCAGAGCACCTCGGCACATCTCAGGATGTTGCAACGCACTGCCGCAGACACTTGGACTCTCGTTGGCGAAACCATCCCGGTCCGCATCGGCCGCCACGGCCTGGCCTGGGGCGCGGGTGAGCCTGCGTTGCCCGTCCCTGCCGGTGCCCGCATCAAAAAGGAGGGCGATGGCTGCGCGCCCATCGGCATCTTCCGCATCACCCAGGCCTTCGGCTCTGAAGTTGCTCCCAGCGGGATCAAATTGCCCTACATCCACTGCACCGCGCACCATTTCGGCATCGACGATGTTCGCTCACGCTACTACAACCAGATCGTCGATGACCGTGAGGTCGCCTGCGACTGGACCAGCCCGGAAACGATGATCCCCAGCAGCGGCTGCTACAAGCTGGGGGCCGTCATCGCCCACAATCCGCACAATCAGCCCGGCCTCGGCTCGTGCATCTTCCTGCACCTCTGGCAGGGCGAAAACGTCCCCACCTCCGGCTGCACGGCGATGAGCGAGACTCATCTGCGTGAAGTTCTCACCTGGCTCGATCCTGCTGCCGATCCACGGCTGGTGCAGCTTGTTGAACCGCGTTGAGAGCGCTCAGCGCCAGGACGCGGACCACTGCTTCGCGAAGTACGTCAGAATCATGTCCGCACCCGCACGGCGGATGCCGATGAGCGATTCGTGAACGATCTTCGCTTCATCGAGCCAGCCAGCCGCAGAGGCCGATTTGATCATCAAATACTCCCCGCTGACCTGATACGCGGCGATGGGCAAGGTCGTGGCCGCGCGAATCTTCGCGATGATGTCGAGATACGGCCCCGCAGGCTTCACCATGAGGATGTCCGCGCCTTCGGCTTCATCGAGTGCCGCCTCACGCAGCGCCTCACGCGCGTTCGCCGGGTCCATCTGATACGTCTTCTTGTCTCCAGCTTTCGGGGCGGAGTCCAAGGCTCCACGAAACGGTCCGTAGTAGGCGCTGGCATACTTGGCCGTGTAACTCATGATCGAAACGGCCTGAAAGCTCGCTGCATCGAGCGCTTCACGTAGCGCGACCACGCGACCGTCCATCATGTCGCTTGGCGAGACCATGTCCGCCCCCGCACGCGCATGGCAGAGCGCCTGCTGCTGCAACACAGCCACGGTTTCATCATTCAAAATGCGCCCGTCATCGGTGACGAGGCCGTCATGGCCGTCGCTGTTGTAAGGATCGAGCGCCACATCGGTGATGACGGTGAGCGTCGGATGCGCGGCCTTCAAAGCACGGATGGCACGCGGCACGAGGCCGTCATCGGCAAAGCAAGCGGCGGCGTCACGCGTTTTCAGCTCATCCGGGATACGCGGAAACAGCACCACCGCCGGAACGCCCAGCGCATGCGCCTCACCCGCCTCTTTCACCAGTCCATCCAGGCTCCAGCGCGTGCAGCCAGGCATGGAGGCGATGGGAGTGTTCTCTGCACCTTCCTGAAGAAAGAGCGGATAGATCAGATGGCCGGGATTCAAGTCGGTCTCACGCACCAAATCGCGCATGGCGGGAGACTGGCGATTGCGGCGAGGGCGGATGGGCAGGTTCATGGCGGGGAAAGTTTACAGTGGTTGACGGTCGTTGAGGCTGTCGCGTTGACCATGGCTCGGCCAGACCACCGTAAACCATCGTCAACAACGTAAACAACCGTAAACTCCGCCTTCGCTCACGGCAGCGCCTTGGGCAGCAGTTGCTTGAGCTGAATGTGCCGGTATTCCATCACACCACGGTCACCTTCGAGGCCGATGGGGCCGGTAGCGGGCAGGGCGAGCGCAGCTTCGAGGACTTCGCCGTTGCAGGTGCAATGGGCCACGCCGTCTTTCACCTCGACGATCATCTGGTTCCATTCCTGCGGCTTGTACTGCTTCAGTTCCTTGTAGGGACCGGCCACGAGGTAGTCGCGGCATTGAAGCTGCGGCTTGCGGATGAAGACGCCGCTGTCCGCGTTCACGGACGCTCGGAACTCGAGCTTGAGAATAAAATTCTTCGGAAACTCGGTCACGGTGTAAAGCTGACCGGTGAGCTTGTCCATTTCCTCAGGGAAAGTGACCGCGATGGCACCGTCCTTCACGATGTAGCGTCCTGCGTCAGCCGCCTCGGTCTTGCCGTCGTGTTTTTCGAGGATTTTGCCCGGATTCGGATCGTCCTTCTTGGTCTTCTCGCGGAAGCACCAGCCGGTGAGGTCTTTGCCGTTGAAGAGCGAGGTGAAACCTGCTTCGGGCTGCCAATCTTCGGCGTGAAGCGAGGAAATCGTGAGTACAAGGAGGAGAGCGATGTGTTTCATGGTTGGGTTGGAGTGTTACTTGGCGACGACGATGAATCCATCTTTGCTGTCTTTGATCAGCCAGCCAGCCGCCTCGAGCTGCTTTCTCAAAGTGTCCGCCGTGGCCCAATCTTTCGCCTGTTTCGCGTCCCAGCGCTGTTGCGCGAGGGCTTGGATGTCTGCGGGAACATCAGCAGCGACTTCTTCAAGAACAGGAGGCAGGACGATGCCGAGCGCCTGGAGCATGAAATGCAGGCCGCTGCGCGTGGCTGCGGCATCTTCGGAGTTGAGCGCGGCAGGCTTGAGCTTGTTCAGCGTGCCGAAGATGGAGCCGAGGGCACCGGGGACGTTGAGGTCTTTGAGCAGCGTGTCCCAGGCGTCCGAGAAGGAACCGGGGGTAGAAGGTGAGATGTGAGAAGTGAGAAGTGAGAGGGCTTTATCCGCCTTTGCCATTTTTTGCAGGGCCTGACGCGCGGAGTCGAGGCTGTGCATGGTGAAGTTCAGCGGGGCGCTGTAGTGGCCAGAGATGAGGACGTAGCGGACTTCGGCGGCAGAGTAGCCGCGTTTCGAGAGGTCTTCGAGCGTGTAGAGGTTGCCGATGCTCTTGCTCATCTTCCCGCCGTCCACCATGAGGTGCGCGACGTGCATCCAGTGATGCGCAAACTTCCCGTGCGTGCTGCAGCAGCTCTGCGCGATCTCGTTTTCGTGATGCGGGAAGATCAGATCGACACCGCCGCTGTGTAGATCGAAGTCCTCGCCGAGGTATTCGAGAATCATCGCGCTGCATTCGAGGTGCCAGCCGGGCCGTCCCTCGCCCCAGGGGCTAGGCCAGAAATTTTCACCGTCCTCGGGCTTGCGGGCCTTCCAGAGGGCAAAGTCAGTGAGCGAGTCCTTCGTGTACTCGTCGCTGTCCGTCGCGCTGGCCGCTTCGCTGGCGCCGAGACGCAGTTCACGGTCTTCCAGGTGGCTGAGCTTGCCGTAGTCTTTGAACGATGAGACGCGAAAATACACGCTACCGTCCGCCGCCGCGTATGCGTGACCTCCGGCGACGAGTTTTTCGATCATCGCGATCTGGTGCGGAATGTGGGCCACCGCGCTGGGTTCGATGTGTGGACGCAGCAGGTTCAGAGCATCGCAATCCGTATGAAACTTCGCCGTCCAGCTCTGGGTGAACTCGGTGAGGCTCTGACCAGCCTTCTGGGAGTCTCGGATCGTTTTATCGTCCACATCGGTGATGTTCCGGACATGCAGCGTCGGCGTGCCGGAGGCCTCCACGACGCGGCGCATCACATCCTGGGCCACGAAGGTTCGGAAGTTGCCGATGTGCGCCGGACCATAGACCGTGGGGCCGCAGCAGTAGAAACGCAGGGTTTGGCCGTCGAGCGGCGTCACTTCGCGATCGGTGCGGGTC
>JBIKYB010000028.1:0-27028 GCA_044355475.1 Prosthecobacter sp. | reverse complement strand
GCCCATGGTGACATAATTGCCGAGGCGGGTGCTGCCGGAGATGCCGGTCTGCGAGACGATGATGCAATGCTTCCCGATGATGCAGTTATGGCCGATCTGCACGAGGTTGTCGATCTTGGTGCCCTCGCCGATCCAGGTGCGGCCAAAACGCGCACGGTCGATGGTGGTGCAGGAGCCGATTTCGACATCGTCGTCGATCTGCACGATGCCGACTTGGTCAATCTTCTGGTGGCGACCTTGGACGAGTTCGTAACCGAAGCCGTCGCTACCGATAACGGAGCCGCTGTGCAGGATGACGCGGTTGCCCAGGACACAGCGCTCTTTGATGACGGCGTTGGAATGGATGACGCAGTCCGTTCCCAGCTTCACTCCGCGCCCGATGGAGACTCCGGAATGAATCGTGGTGCCATCACCGATGGTCACACCGTCTTCAATGACAGCTTGAGCGCCGATGCTGACTTTCTGCGGATCAAAGACGGTATCTCTGGCGACGGTGGCAGTCTCATGGACTCCAGGCATGAACTCCGGCGAGGGCGGCCCAAACAAGCGGATGACACTCGAAAAAGCGAGCGTGGGGTTTTGAACTCGAATGAGCACGAGTTCCGCAGGCACATCCGCGACATCCAGATCCTCAGGCACCAGCGCGACAGTGGCGTGGGTGATTTTGAGCGAAGGCAGGTAGCGCACATTGCCCAGGAAAGTGGCGTCTCCGGGACCAGCGTCCCGGATGGAGTTTATCCCGGTGATGATACAATCGGCCTGACCTGTCGCCAGCTCACCGCCAACGAGTTCGGCCAGTTTTTGAAGACTGATGGAACTACTCATGAAAACAGGCCTAAGAATGACGCGGAAAACAAAAAAGGCACGTCGCAATTTGATGCGGCGTGCCCGGTGAGATTGAAAACAAGAAAACTGGTTATTTCTTGGCCTCCTCTGCCGCAGCCTTGGCCGGCTCGGCCCCCGGAGGCGGGGCGTTCTTGTTGAGCTCGACGATGAGCTGGTCCGTCATGTCGGTGGCAGCACCTTCCTTGACGTGCAGAATGATCGGAATTGTGGAGAGGCTGACGCCAGTCTTGTCGAAGACGAGGTCAAAGCCGTCCGCCTTCGATTTGTCACGCACGACGACGAGGATTTCCTCGTACAGCCCCTTGCGGATCTGCATGTCCTCCTGCTTGAGCTGGGTCTGGCGGCGCTCGGCAAACTCCTGCATCTCCATTTCCATGGACCGGATTTCCTTCACCTTCTCACCAAGCTCGGCGGCATGCTTGTTGCGCTGCTCAGGGGTGATGATGGGATCCTGGGCGGTTTTCTGGAGCTTCTGAGCCTCAGTGGCGAGGTTTTTGTAAACGGCTTGGCGCTCCTGCATCTCCTGGGCGGCCTTCTCGTAGTTGCCTTTGTATTTCTCCGCAGCTGACTTGGTCTTGTGGAACTCCTGGAAGACTTTGGACATGTCAATCACGCCGATTTTGAGATCGGCGGCCTGGAGGGTGACGGAGGCGGCGAGGGAGAGGGCGATAAACGCGCTGCGAATCATAGGAACGTGAGTTTGGTATAGGTTGAGAAGGCAGACAAACAAAATGTCTGACACACAGGCTTAGAACTTGTAGCCCATGTTGAACTGGAAGCGACCGGAGCCGGAGAACTGGTCATTGGACACTGGCACGGCATAATCGACGCGGATCGGCCCCACCGGAAGGAAGAGGCGGAGACCAATGCCGACGTCTGAATAGATGTCCCCGTTACCGATGAAGCTACCGGTTGCGCCATTGATCGTTCCGATGTCTCCGAAGAAGGCAACACGCGGAGCCTTGTCTGCTGGTGCGCCCAAGATGTTGACAGGAACGGTGTACTCCGCCGTGGCATAAATGGATGTCTTGCCACCAAGAGGCTCACCAGCGGTGTCCTTGGGACCGGCCTCACGGAAATCAAAACCGCGCAGATTGTTGGCACCGCCGAGGAACAACCGCTCAAAGATCGGTACGTTGCTGCCTTCCACCGCACGGAACATGCCCTCGAAGCTCAGGATCGTGTCTCCAGGAAGACTGAAATACTGCTGTCCGCCGAAATTCGCGCCATAAGCGTTCACATCCATGGCGGAAGCCATCGCTCCGACCTCAAGCTTGTGACCGCGCCGGGTCAGGAAAACGTTGTCACGGGTGTCATGCACCCAGTTCACGAACGCTTTGCTTTGTGCGTAGCTGCCCGCCTCCCGGCGGATGATGGCCGTGGCGGCAACGTCGATGTTGTCGATCGTCACCTGCTGAAGGGTGATACCGCCTTCAATGTAAGAGTGCTCGCCTGTTTGTTTGCGCAGGCTCACCGTGGCACCGGCCTCAGTCTGATCAAACTGGTTCGAGATGAAGAACATGTTGCGGTAGAAGAGATCAACACTCAGGGCGAGCGGGCGGCCCAGGAACCACGGCTCCGTCCAAGTCACGCTCATGTCACGGCGGAGATCACCGGCGCGGATATTGGCATTGAAACGCTGGCCGCCACCGCGGAAGTCACCCCAGTCATTGATGTCGAAATTCGTCTGGGTGACGGAGATGAAAGCCGTAAGGCTGTCGATGGAGCTGAAGCCCGCGCCGAAATTCACCGTGCCGGTGGACTGCTCGACGACGTTGATGTCCACGTCTTTGTAGCCTTCGACCACTGAAGGCGTGTTGCGCACGTCCACAGCGCTGAAGTAGTTGAGGTTTTCCAAGCGGCTTTTGCCAGCGGCGATTTTCACCGTGTTAAGCTCCTCGCCAGGGGCAAAGGGCATTTCGCGTCGGATTACCTCGTCCTCTGTGACGCTGTTGCCGGAAATGTTGACCTTACTGATGTAGGACTTAGTTCCCTCGGTGATGTTGTAAGCCACAGTGACCAAGCCGGGGCCGGCGTCGAGAATGCTGGTTTCCACGCGTGCATCAGCATAGCCACGGGAGCCATAATAGTCCTGAATCATCTTCTCATCCGCGCGAACGAAGCTACCGACATAAGGGAAGTTGGGTTCAGTTTTGATGCCCTGATTCAGCGCCTCCTGAGTGAAGACCGTGTTGCCACTGATACTCACGCCCGCCACGTCATACTTGCCGCCCTCATTGATCACAAACACGAGATCCATTTTCTTCGCGGATACCGGTTCACGGCGAACCTCAATGACTTTCACGTAAACATAGCCTTCATCTTGGAACGCCTGTTCGATGATTTTGATGTCCTCCTGCATGTCCTGACTGTTCAGCTTGCCGGCTTTGCCCCAGAGGTTCCAGAAATGATGCTCGCGGGATTTCAGCTTGGAGCGCAGTTTGCGGGCACTGAGCGCCGTGTTTCCTTCAAAACGAATGTCGTTGATGATGCCGCGTGCTCCCTCGTCCATCTTGAAGATCACGGTCGAAAAGCCCTCGCGGGTGGAAGGCGTGACGTCATAGCTGACAATCACATCCGAATAGCCCTTCTTCTCATACAACTCGACGATCTTCTGCTGTGCTGCGGTCAGTTTGCCGTCATCCACGGGGTCGCCGACCTTCACCTCGAGTTCCTTTGTCAGACGGTCGTTATCGAAAACAGTGTTTCCGACGAAACCAAGCTCGCCAATGCCGCCGCGACCGACGATTTCCACGATCACACGCACCCCACCGGCAACGTCCACGGCGCGGATGTCGAGATTTTCCACCACACCCGTGCTGTAGAGGGCGCGGATGTCACGCTCCACCGCCTCATCCGTGAAAGGCTGGCCTACACGGGTGGACATTTGGCTGCGGATGCGATTCTCATCCAACTTGACCGCACCTTTGAAGGTGATTTGCACATCCTTGACTAACTTTTTTGCCGCTGGGGCTTGAGGGAGGCCCACCTGCGCCTGCAACTGCGGATGAGGCACGGTCGCGAAAGCTAGAATGGCGGCGGCCAGCAGGCTGAATCGCGGATAAAAAAAGTTTCCTTGGGTCATATAAGAGGCAATCTCGGGAGTGAAAGGACGCTGTGCCGTATGGGGCGTCAAATTTGAAGCCGCATTACTGCGTCCGTGAAGCACAACGTCAAGGTGTAAGTTCGGGATCATCCGGGCCTGTTTTTGACGTCATTTCCGTCACATTAAGCATGTTTCGTGCAAATCCTTGGCCTCTCACGCCCATGCAGTTTAAGAACCACCCAGCCCATGCCACGAACTGACATCCGCGACTACCTCCAGCTTCATCTCGTGGTGCTGGCATGGGGTCTGACCGCCATCCTGGGCAAGCTGATCCTGCTTTCTCCTGTCGATGTCGTGCTCTGGCGCACCTTGCTGGCCGCCCTGGGATTCGCGCTGATCACACGTCTGCTGGGACACCGTCTCACGATCTCAACTCGCAGCGCAGCCGCGATGCTCGGCGTCGGCATGATCCTAGGCCTGCACTGGATTTCATTCTTCTGGTCGGCTCGGCTTGCCACCGCCTCTGTCTGCCTCGCCGCCATGCCCACGGCCATGCTCTGGTGTTCCCTGATCGAGCCTCTGATCGACGGCACCAGACGCTGGCGGCTCTCCGAGCTAGTCGTTGGCCTGATCATGGTCGGGGCGGTGTGGCTGATCTACGAGTTTGAGTTTCGTTACTGGCTTGGCTTTTCCGTCGCCATCGCCTCCGCCGTGCTCGCGGCGTTTTTTGCCACTTTCAGCAAACAGCAGGTGGCCGGGACGGCACATTGGAGTGTCATCGGAGCTTATCAGATGACTGGCGCGTTCATGGCCTCCCTGCTTTCTCGGCCTTTCCTCGAACAGGGGCTGCTCCCCAGGCTGCCGGACGCAGCTTCAGCGCTCTGGGTCGTCGTTCTCGCGCTGATCTGCACCGTGGCCGCGTACGCTGGCTTCATGGACGTGCTCCGGCGGGTCAGCGTCTTCACCGTGAATGTCGTGTACAATATGGAGCCTGTTTATGGCATTCTTCTGGCTGCCTTGGTCTTCGGGCAGGCCGAGTTCATGAGCGGCGGCTTTTACATCGGGGCAGGCATCATCATAGCCATCGTGCTCACCCTGCCCTGGATCAGGCGATGGGTGGAAAAGTGAGGCCTTTCTCGGCGAGAAACTTTTTTTGAATCCAGAACACTTTCAACGTCGCAAAAACTTGTGTGACCGCAGAAGCTCTGGCATGGAATCCGCGCCTCGTCCCCCGAGACATTCGCAGACCCCCTCACGCCGCAGGAGCGCCCCCGCTCCGACGAGCGCACCAAGCCCCCATGAGCCAGCCAGAACTTAACGACGAAGAACTGCTCCAGCGCGCTGGACGCAGGGATGCTCGTGCGTTTGAGCAGCTTTATGACCGGCTGGCCCCCCGCCTTTATGGCCTGCTGCGGCAAATGCTCCACGACGAGCGCGAGGCGGAAGACGTGCTACAAGACAGCTTCGTTCAGCTATGGGACCGCGCCCCCGGCTTCGACCCCGCACGCAGCAAAGCCTTCACCTGGTCCGTGATGATCGTCCGCCACAAGGCCATTGACCGCATGCGCATGCTCGGCCGCCGCAACCGTCTCGTCGAAAGCGCCGCTCTGGAGCGCTCTGTCCTGAATGGGGATTCCCATGTGGCAGCCGATACCGGACTGGAAACCGCCGAGCGTTCACAGTCCGTGCTAGCAGCCTTGCGTGAACTGCCCAAGGACCAGCGTCAGTTGATCGAGTGCGCCTTTTTGAAGGGATTGACTCATCACGTCATCGCTGAATCACTCAACCTGCCGCTGGGCACGGTGAAAACCAACATCCGCCGCGGCCTCCTGCGCCTGCGCGATCTGCTGAAAGGAGGCGACTGATGGACGAACGATACGAAGAATTGGCCGCCCTGAACGCCCTCCGTATGCTAGAAGGGGACGAGCAACGCGCCCTGGATGGCGCATGCGTGTCTGACAAAGAATTACGCACCCTCAACGCCGAGCTGGAACAAGCCGCTGCCGAACTAGCGCTTCTCGTTCCCCCTGCGGAGCCTTCAGTGGGGCTGAAAAAGCGCATTCGTGCACAAATTCGCTCCAAGGGCGGCCCTGCGGCCTTTGGCATCTCGCGTGGAGCCATCGTAGGCACCGCAGGCTGGGCGCTCGCCGCCGGACTGGCCGTGTCCTCGATCTGGCTGTGGAATGAGCGCTCAAAACTCATCGAGCGGCATGACTCCGCCTTGAAGGCCATCGCCGCCGCGATTCCCGCCACCAACCCAACCGAGGAAAAAAAGGAAACGCGCAGCCTCGAAGATGAGCTCAAGAGCATCCGTGCCGACTACGAGAAAAAACAGGCCGGGTTGAACACCGAGATCGAATCCCTCCGCAAACGTGAGACCGAGGCGAAGAACCGCATCACCCAGCTCACGGCTGAGACCGAGGCGCTGAAAAAGCAGGATGCCGAAGCTCAGTTTCAGATCGCCAGCCTGCAAAGCGAGGTCTGGGAATACCGCCGCTGCGAGATGGCCGTCGTCTGGGACGGCAGGCGCGGCCAGGGCGTGATCATGCTCGACAAAATGCCCCGCGCCGAGTCCGGCAAGGATTACCAGCTCTGGATCGTCGATCCAGGCAAGCCTGATCCTGTCAGCGCCGGTGTCATCACCTTGGACGACAAAGGCTCTGCCAAAACCGTCTTCAAACCGGTCGTTCCCGTCGGGGAAACCGCCAAATTTGCCCTCAGCATCGAGAAAAAAGGCGGAGTTCCCAAAAAAGAGGGGCAGATCGTCTTCATCAGTCCCTAAACCTTGAGCTGTTTCTGGCCCGTGCCAGTTAACTCACTTCACAAACCGGTAGTGGCTCACGATCCACTCCTCACCCTCGCGGTATCCCCACAGTTCCGCACAGGCCATGAAGAAAATGCGCCAGTAGCACCACCACTTCACCGCCTGGTCCGCTCCATAGGTCTCCCGGAAGAGCGGCATGATCTCCGCTTTGTTCGCGTCCATCTTCGCCAGCCACGCCTCCGAGGTCTTGCTGTAGTGCATCCCACTCACACACCAGTGCTCCTCGATCTTGAGATGATCCTGGAAGTACAGCAGCAGGTCATCTGACGGCATCTGGCCGCCCGTGAAGAAATACTTCGCCATCCAATCGTCATCACTCGTCACTTCATAGTGGTAGGCGTATTCGCGATGCGTGAAAATATGCACAAAAAGCTTACCGCCCGGCTTCAGCCACGTCGAGACGCGGCGCAGCAGCTCTTGGTAGTTTTTCATGTGCTCAAACATCTCCACCGACACGCAGCGGTCAAAGATCCCCTCCCCCATGCCCTCAAAATGAATCATGTTCGCCGTGACAATCGTCAGGTTCTTCAAGCCACGCCGGGCCGCCTCGGCGTCGATGAATTCCTTCTGTGTGCGAGAGTTTGAGACACTCGTGATCTGTGCGGTCGGGTAGTGCTCCGCCATCCACAGCGAAAGCGAGCCCCAACCGCAACCCAGCTCCAAAATGCGCTGACCGTCCGCCAGTTCCGCCCGCTCGCAGGTCAGGCCCAGCATGATCGCCTCGGACTCATCAAACGTCGTCGCATCCTCCGGCCAGTAGCCACTGCTGTACTTCAAATGCGTCCCCAGGCAGAGCTGATAAAACCGCGTCGGCACCTCATAATGCTGCTCGTTCGCCTCCTGCGTCGCGATCGCCACCGGGCTCGCCTTCAACCCCGCTACATGCATTAGCAAAGCGGCTTTTTGCGCCGCGATGTTTGGCTGCTTATGCCTGCGCAGCGTCTCCGCCAACCGCTGGCGTATGCCAAAACGGATGACAGCATCAGGAAGAAGATCTTTGGCGAGGAGGTCGTTCAGGTTCAGCATAAATCAAAGCCTCTATGCGGCTCCGGCACTTTCTTGGATTCATTTTTGTGCGTTCCTCTTCTTTTGAGCGGCCATCGACAAAGAATGGCCTGCGCAGCGTGCAGCCTTCGAGCAGTGGCTCAGCTCGTCGAATTTCGATGAGCTGGGGAGGCCGCGCCTGAACTTGGCATCGCTGACACGAGCAGGTGAAATCCCGCGATAGCGTCCTGGAGTGCACCGGCCCTCCGGCGCTTTCGAGCGTCTCCCTTCCTGCGAAAAGCTCCAGAGGGTTGGAGCAGTCCAAATACGTTGCCGCGACATTCGCTCATCCCATTCCTTAGACGTGGCTCTTTATCAGCCGCTTGCTGATAGATTCGGGTGACATGGGGACGGCATGCTCTTCGTATTGTCACCCCGCCACCATGATGAAACGTCTCGCTCTCTTTCTCCTCGCCGCCCTCACTTTGCATGCGCAGCAGCGTGTGGAGGTTTCGCGGGATTTGTGGATCTCAGCTTACTCGAAAGAGGTGGAGGGAAACAATGGCGGATCGCATCGGCTAAAGTTGAAGGGCATCCAGGAGTTCTTCCTCATCGACTTCGATCCGGCGGCGCTGCGCGGGAAGAAGGTCGTCAATGCGCAGCTTCATGTGCATCTCGCCTCGCCGGAGGCTCCGCTGCGGCGCACGACGGTCTCCACGATCTCGCAGGAGTGGGTGGAAGGCACCGGCAGCAGCTACGCGAAGACACCGGGCGCGAGTTCCTTTGTGTGGGCGAAGACGGGCGAGCTGCGCTGGGGCAACAATGACCCCGACATCACCAGCGTCGTCTGCGGCGAAGGCGGCTCGCTTTGGGGCTTTGGCGAGGCCTCCGCGCCAGATGCGGAAGGCTGGCAGATCATCCCCATCGCGCCCGAAGTGGCCCAGGCGAGGCTCGATGGCCACTCGCACGGCTTTTACGTCATCGACGACATCGGCAGCGAATACACACGCGATGGCAACGCGGTGAAGTTCACGAATTTCGTGAATCGCTACGTCTCGAGCCTTGAGGACAAACGCATTCACAAGCCCTACTTCACGCTTTGGCTCGAAGATGGAGCCGTGGAGGCTCCCCAAACCGTCAATCAGGTCAATCCGGTCGCCGCCGCCGTCCTACCTCCCATCCCGGTCATTTCGCCTGTGAAGCCGAATTTGCCTTCGAAAGACGTTTTCGGCCGCGAATTGGCCTCGACGCACTTTTCTGCCGCAAAGGGCGAAACGATCGGATTTTCGGTCACGGGCAAGCCACTCGTCAAAGCGCCCGACTTGGGTGTGAAGCTCTACTCGATGCCTAAGGTCGGCGGAATGCATGATCCGCTTGTGCCGGGCGATGACTCTAAAAGCGAAGACACCTTCATCGAGCTCCACGTGCCGAAAAACACGCCCGCAGGCAAACACGGCGGCACGGTGACGGTGAATGGCACCGTGATGCCCTTCACGATCACGGTTTGGAATTTCACGCTGCCGGATCGCCTGTCGTTCTTGCCGCAGATGAACGCCTACGGCCTGCCGGGGCATGTGCGCGACTACTACCGGCTCGCGCATGAGCATCGCGTGGTGCTGAACCAACTACCGTATGGCTGGACGGGCAAGGTGGACGAGCCCGCACCGAAGCTCGGCGGCGATGGGAAGTGGGATTGGACGAAGTTCGATGCGGAGTTCGGTCCGCTGCTCGATGGCAGCGCCTTCGCCGATCTGCCGCGCGGCGCGGTGCCGGTGGACGCGTATTACCTTTTGCTGAACGAGAACTGGCCGATGAAGCACGATGAGCACTTCAAGGGCGGCTATTGGATCGAGAGCGCGTTTGATGAGGCCTACTGGACGCAGTTCCGCGCGATGGCCGCGGAGATCGCGATGCACTTCGAGGCCAAGGGCTGGACCGAGCCGATGTTTGAGTTCTACCTCAACAACAAGGTGTACTTCAAAAAAGACGACTGGCGCAAATGCACGGCGGCGTGGATTTTCGATGAGCCAGTGCACACGCAGGACTTCTGGGCCATCCGCCACTACGGCCGCGAGTTCTGGAAGGCCACCGAGCCGTTCAAGAACATCCATCTCACCTACCGCGCCGACATTTCCCGCCCGCAATGGCAGCGCGAGTTGCTCGATCACTGCGTGAACGTCGAGGTCGTCAGCGGCGCGCTGCGCGACTACTGGCCGCGTGTGCAGCGTCGCGCCAAGGACTGCGGCAATCTCTACTACATGTATGGCGGCGCGAACGCCATCGGCACACCGAACATCGCGAACGCCGCGTGGTGCGTCGAGGCCTGGTCGCTCGGCGCGGATGGCGTCGTGCCCTGGAACACCATCGGCAAAGACGACGCGTGGCAAACGCCCGACGAACTCTCCGTGCTCTACCCGACTGCGAACGGCCCCGTGCCCAGCCTGCGCCTCAAAACGTTCCGCGCTGGCCAGCAACTCGTCGAGTATCTCACTCAATACTGCGCCGTCTCCGGCGAAAGCCGCGATGCCGTCATGGCCGCCGTGCGTGCCATCCCCGGCCTCAGCGCCACTTTGGTGAAGAAAAACGAAGAAGACGCCGGCAAGTCGCAGTTCGGCCAAGACACGCAGCCAGCCTTTGATGCGCTTCGCCTGCGTTTGGGTGCCTATCTCGATGCCAAAGTGCCTGCACCCAAAGATCGCTGGCATGATCCGCGGCCAGCGCGGCCAGATTTGAAGAAGGCGCGGGAGATTGTGCCGCTCACGCCTTGATGAGTGGGTGCGAGCGCTGAACGAGCGGGAATTCGACACGCTGGCCGGTGATGCCAGCTTGGAAGACACCATGGGCCATCTCGATGGCTTTCATGGCGCGTTCAGCAGAACCAAGTGGCTCACGGTTTTCAGCAATGGCTTGAAGCCAATCGCGAACGACGCGGCGATGCGAGGCGTCGTAGCCGCTGAGACCTTCAAACATGACTTCACTGGCCGGATCGACGCCGCCATTCCAGTCCAGCCAGTTTTCCACGCGTGTGGTGGCGGATCGATTCGGCTCCATCAGCAGTGAAATGCCGGGCGCGAAGCCGGAATTTAGCCGCATGATGCCTTTTGTGCCGATGATCTCCATGCCAAACGGCCCTGCGGCTTTTTCCAGGCCCACGCGACTGCGAAAGGTGACGTTCACGCCCGATTCCATCGCGAAGTGCGCGAAGATGTCGTCGCCGACAACGGGGCCGACTTTGTCGGATGGTGATTCCTTCGATTCGGCGAGTGTTGCAGGCTTTCCTTGGTGCCGAATGCTCGCCTGGCACCACTTCACCTCGCCAGCGAAGAGCCGCGTGAGGTCGAAGACATGCAGCCCGAGCACCATCATGTCCTGACCGCCTGCGCGGTCGCCCATCTTGCCGACGGTGTGGATTTCCAAGAGGTCGCCGATGAGTCCCTCGCGCAGCGCCTTCTCCAATCGACGCACACCGGGAGCCATGCGCGTGACATGAGCGACGGCGACGCGGAGTTTTTTGCTCGAAGCGAGGCGCAAAATGTCGTCCGCTTCTGCCAAGGTGATGGTGAAGGGCTTCTCAAGATACAGGTGCGCCCCGGACTCCAGCGCAGCCATCGCCATCGCGTGATGCTCGGTGGCCCAGCGCGGGCCGATGGCCACGAGCTCGGGCTTTTCCTTCGCCAGCATCTCATGGTAGTCCGCGTAGCCTTTCGCCGCGCCACAGGTGGCCTGCGCTTTGGCGCGGCCTGCCTCATCTGGATCTGCAACGGCCACCACGGTCACATCCGCCAAGCCTGCGAAGAGGCGCTCGATGCCGTGCCCGTAATCGCCCGCACCGGTGTGGCCGATGATCGCCGCTTTTCGCATCGGCGCAGCGGCGGCTGGTAGCGTGTGCGTGGCAGCCCAGGCGGCACTGCCGAGCAGGAGTTGGCGTCGCGTGGTAGTCGTCATGGTGAAGGGAATACGCGAGGTGAGACGCCGGTTTGGCAAACCTTGGAGCACGCCGCCAGCTCATGGAGGCGCTGAAGCGGAAATGACGCTGCCTACTTCGCCAGCGGCACGAGCTTCGGATCATACTTCGCGCCTTTGGACACCTGGATCAGCGTCATGCGCACCTTCGTCGGGAAGAACTTCTCGGGATCGGGGCGCTTGTGGGCGTGGAGGTTCTTGTCGTCTTTGAGGACGAGGTGCATCTCCTTGATGCCCTGGCTCCAGATGATGTCGTTGTTCTGCCAGAACTTCGTCATGTCGAGATCCTTTTCGATCACGCCCGTCTTGGAATACGGCCCCGTGCCAATGCAGCCGTAGCCGTGGTTTTGCCCTTTGTAAGGGATGTAGCACACGCTCCACGACGTAGGCTGATCGCCGGCCGGTTTTTCGAGCACTTCGAGGCGCAGATGCACCATGCCGTTGCGGTAATCGACCGGTGCCGTCCAGTCCTTCGGGCGCTGCGGATTCAGGCGGTCGTCTTTGAGGTAGTAGTGCGACTGGCTCGGCTTCGAGTTCAACGCGTCTTCCTGCGTGAAGGTGAAAGTCACATCAAAGAGCACGAACTGCTCCGCACGAGCCGAGGTGACAAAAGCGAGCGTGAGGAAGGCGATAAGGCGGAGGAGCATGGTGGGGAGAGTTAACGCCGCCCGTGATTGAAATCGACGGGCTTCTTCACGGTCTTCGCTTCGAGGTTGTGCTCGATGGTGCTGCGGATGCAGGTGGGATCGACAGTGAGTAGAACGGGTTTTCCAACCCGTTCTCCGGTCTGCTGGAAGGTGTTCCCGGTGAAAACGAGGTCGTGACCATTCGGCGCAAAGGTGACGGCTTCTTCTGGCGCGGAGTCGCCGAGGATGAAGATGTTGTCCTTCACGATGATGGGGCCGTAGGTGGCGCCGGGTTCGTAGAGCGTGAAGTAGAGCTCGGGGAACTGGCCGGGCTTGGCGGTCTGGAAGGCGATGCGGCCGCGGCGCATGTCGGGTTCGTTCTTCGTGGTGTTGTTGATGAAGACGTTACCGGTCATGATGAAGTTCACGGGCTGATTGATCCAGGCACCGCGTCCGCCGTTGCGGAAGGTGTTGCCGCTCATGGTGACGTCGGTGCAGCTTTTCTCGACGCTGATGACGCGGCTGCCGTTGGTGCCATCAACGAGATTGCCGGTGATGGTGGCGTTATGGCAGAACTCGGCCAAAAAGAACGCGCCCATGCGGCTGCCGAGAATGTGGTTGCTAGCGAAGACGATGTTTCGGCAGCGCTGGATGTGCATCGTGTCCCCAATGGCGCTGAGCTGGCAGCCAGTGACACGCACATCGCGCACACCGACAACGTCGAAGGCTCCTTTGCCCGGTCCGCTGCCCGTCGGGGCATAGGCGGCGAGGTAGGTGGCCTGGATGTTGTGAGCGACTTGGCCGCTGCCGTCGCCCTCGAAGCGAATCGGCGCGCCGCCGGGCTTTTCGGCAATTTTTATGTGATCAGGCGTGGATTCGACGACGAAGTGTTGCAGGCCGCGAGTGATGTTTTTCGGCAAAGCGGTGCCCATGAAGGTGAGAGCCTCTTTCGGCTCCTCAGTGGCGCTGATGGCGATGGGTTTAGCCGTGTTATCGAGCTTCACGAGGTCGCCGCTGAAGGTCACCTCGTGCATCAAATCGGTGCGGAAGTATTTTTTCGCCCGCTCGACCTCCCAAGGCTCATAGGCCTCGGGGAAGGTCACGATCTGCCAGAGGTAGCCGTAGTCCCACATGAACTTCCCGCTGCGCAGAAGCGTGCAGCTTTCGAGTGCGACACGCTCGGCGTAGTGCTCGACCTCGCTCTCGCTGCTCTTGCCATACTTCCCATGCACACCGATCACTGCAGCGGCCATGCCGTTCGACTTCACCTCACGAAACAAGAGGTCATGCGTGCCGCCTGCGACGGTGGTGGTGATCTCGATGCCCTTCGTGTTCGCATTCGGTTCCCATGCATTTTCCTTCTGCGCCGGATCAAACACATGCCCGACGAACTCGCCGCCATGCCAGGCGAAGTGCGTGATGTTTTCCCCGGCGAAAAGCACCGCACGGGCCTGGTCCGGCAGCTTTTCCGGCAGGATGAAGCGTGCGCCGTGCGCCATGACCGTCGTGTTCGAGCGCAGCGAAATCGGCTTCGAGCCATCGAGATGGTAATCCCCCGCCGGAATCGTCACGACGCCGTCTTTCGCCAGCAGGGCAGCGAGCTTCGCCGAGTCATCGGCCAAGGAGGCGGTGACGAGCAGGAGGAGGCAGGATAGCAGCTTCATGACGCAGCATAACGCATCACCTGCGTCATTCCGCGCGACAATCGCTGTGTGAAATGCGACCTGCTGCGCGGCAACTGCGACGCAACTGGGCTACTTTTGCAACGCCTTGTCCTTGGGGTTTCCGCCGCTGACAAGGTAGGTGAAGAGTTCGAGAAGTTCATCCTGAGCCGCCCCTTCCGCCACCTTTCAGACCAGACATGTTGGGGGTGCTTTAACGTTATTTGGCGCTGTTTCCGTGTTTTCAGTGTCTTCCGTGGTTCCCCCCCCTCCCTTACTCCGCGGCCTTCGTTCTTACCATGGTCGGGCGGCTCCGCTTGGATGGCGGGAATCTGCCCCGAATCCCGCCATGCCTGACGATTTCCGCTTCAATGTCTTCCTTGGAGCCGCGTGAGCAACCTTGACGTTCGACATGTCAGACGGTAGCGTCAGACGCATGAAGACCATTCCTCTCCGCACCTTGCTGCGCGATCCGAAGTCCGTGAAGAAAATGACCAGCAGCGGTCACTCCGTGCGCATCACGGACGGTGGTGCCGCTTTGTGGGATTTGACGGCACCAGTGATTCATTCGGAAAAAGGCAGCGATTCCCGTGAAGTTCTCTGGGAGCAGCATTTTGAGGATTTGCTCGCTGGTGGTGAAACACCGGCTGGATTGCCTTCGCTCGATCAAGTGCTCGAATTTTCACGCGGGGAACGCTGATGAAGACCTACGCGGACACCAGCTTTCTGGCACGGCTTCTGATTCACGACGCGGACAATGCGTCTGCGGTGGATGCTCACCGCAGCCTGGGGAGGCCGTTTTTGATCTACACGCAGTTTCATCGCCTCGAAGTGACCAATGCGCTGCGTCTGCGCACCTTCATGGCTTCCAGCAGCGGCTCGGCGATCAAACGACGGGCGAAAATCGAAGAACAGGAGGCTGAACGACGCCTGAAGTGGTGCTTGGCGAAAGGCCTGTTCCAAGCCACGCCAATGCCGTGGGAGTCCGCCATCGAACGGGCCGTTGAGCTTTCCGCCGCGCACTGCCATCGCATCGGTCTGCGCAGCTTTGACCTGTTTCATGTCGGGGCTGCCGTCGAACTCCAGGTGAAGCATTTCATCACCTGCGACCTCCGTCAGGCCGCGCTAGCGAAGGCTGCGGGTCTGAAGGTGACGTTGGTGCGTCGGGAATAGTAGCATGCAATAACGGCGCAACGAAGTATGAATCCCACGACTTTCATTATGGCGACGCCCACGCTTTTTGAGCGGATGGCTGAATACACAGATATCGAACGGCTGCTTCTTTGGAATCAACTGCCGTCAGAGTCATCAAAATGGAGGGAGATTAATAGTCTGCGGATGATGCAGCAATACGATGAGCGTCCGACGTTTCCTGTCTCGGTTTATAATCTACCAATGCTTCAGTCGCTCTCCATGCCGATTGATTTTGCATGTATAAGGCATCCACAAGAATGGGCGGACCGCATTGAAGCATTAAGCTATTCTGAGAGAAGCGGAGGTCGGGTTCAAGTGCCTGCATCAATGTGTTTTCAAAACTGTGAACAGCTTGATTGCACGTCTTCCAGTCTGTTGTTCGAGGCATCTTCATTCCCCTCTATCAAATCACTGAACATTAAGTGGGTGAATAAAGATCACGTTAAGCGGTTTCCTTTTGTGCAGCTTGAGCAATTGCAGCTTGCAGCGCTTCCCGAGTTTGCCGAACTCCCTGATATTTGCTCGAAACACGTTCATAGTCTCTATCTGAGCAGCAGTCGCATGGAGAACCTCAATGGAATTGAACGATTCCCCAACCTTCTGAAACTCGGACTTAACAGCTTCTCAAAGCTCCAGTCGCTCAAAGAGCTGTTCAAACTGAAGTCGCTTCAGCATTTGGACGTCTTGTACTGCCCCAAGCTGAATGATTTGGAGGCAATTTTTGATCACCCATCTATTGAGGAAGTTCGCTTTATTTGTTCGCATGCCAATTTCGAGCCATGGCGAGAAACAATCATGAAAGGCAGGTTTAAAGTATTCAGCGCAACAGGTGCCAATTACCTGTATCTTGATGGAGGAGAGTGGGTTTGGCCCAAAACGAGAAAACCCAAACTTAAATAGTTGGTAATCTACTTCGCGAACACCTTATCCGCCTTGTTCCCGCCGCTGACGAGGTAGGCCAGCAAGTCGAGGAGTTCGTCTTGGTTGAGGGCGTTGATCAAACTCGGGGGCATCATGCTGACTTTACGCGTTCCTTTTTTGGCGATGTCGCTTTCGTTGATGGCCATGTGGTCGTTGGGGGCGAAGGGGTTGGTCATGAGGAAGACTTTTTCGTTCTCTTCGACGATGATGCGGCCGATGAGGATGCTGCCGTCTTTTTTGGTGATCTCGTGGCTGTCGTATTGGTCGGAGATGACTTTGCTGGGGTCGATGATGTTCTCCAAAAGATCGCGGAGGGTGTAGCGGTTGCCGGAGCCGGTGAGGTCGGGGCCGATGCTGCCGCCCTCGCCGTTGAAGCGGTGGCAGGTGGCGCACATGATGCTGCGATACATGGTTTCGCCGTTGGCGAAGTTGCGGCCGCCGGCTTTGAGGCCGGTGGTGGCGAGGGCGGTGGCCTCATCAAGGGTGTAGGCGCGGCCGGGGCCTTTGGGGGCGACGTAGTTGGGCGCGGAGGTGGCGGCTTCGACTTTGCTGCTGAGGGCGTCGAGCGCGGCGAGTTCGGGCTGCGGGACGAAGGTTTCGAGGGCGTCTTTGCGGATGTTTTCGATGAAGCCTTTGAAGCTGTTGCCGCCTTTCCAGGTGCGGGCGCGGGGAAACCAACTGAAGAAGGTCTGGCGGTGCTCGGGGGTCCATCCGGCGGTGGCATTGCGGAGGGCGAACATGTAGTCGATCTGCTGCGCATTCGGGCGGCTGCCGGCGGCGGCGCGGGCGGCGTTGGCGTAGCCGTCGTTGCGGCTCAAAACGGCATCGCTAGCGACTTCTTGGAAGTCGTCCTTGGCGGTGGCCATGAGGGCGAGGGTCTTGCTCACGACTTGCTTGCTGTCGATGGCGACGAGGATCTGGCAGAGCTCGCGGTTGATCTGGGCGTTTTCGGTGGGGAAGAGCGGGTCGAGCGCGGCGGCGATCTTTTCGCAGACATCGGCATCCGGTTTGCCAAGGCGGGTCAAAACGAGCTGCAAGGCACGCAGGGAGGCGAGTTCGTGGCCTGGAGGCGGCTGGATGGTGCTGAGGGCGAGAAGGATGCTGTTTTGGAGTTCGACGTTCTGCGGCTGGACGGGCGAGATGGGCTCGCTGGAGGTGGATTTGGGCTTGGAGGTGGCTTTTCCGCCTTCGTGGGCGGATGTGGCTCCGCTGACGCGGGCGAGGGCGATGAGGGCCTCAATGGCGGCGACGGGATGTTTTTCGCTGAGGGCTTTTTCTTTCCAAAGCTCGACGGGGAGCTTTTCGATGGCGACGCGGGCGGCGTAGCGCACATGGCGGTCGCTGTGGCTGAGGCAGCCCCAGGCGGTGGCGAGGGCTTTGGCGGCGTCCGGCGTGCCGGAGTGCAGGGCCTCGATGGCGTGACGCATGCGGGCTTCTTCATCGAGCGTGGTGGCTTTGACAGGTGCGGTGGATTCCTCGCCCACGTAGGTGACACGATAGACGCCAGATTGCGATTTGCGGCCGCCGACGGCGAAGTACATGGCTCCGTCCTGCGGATGGATGACGACATCGGTGAGGGGCAAAGGTTTGCCGAAGACGAATTCTTCCTTCGTGGCGAGGTAGCTGGCACCTTTGCTTTCGAGGTGGATGGCCCACATGGTGCCATAGGTCCAGTCGTTGATGAAGATGGCGTGCTGATACTTCGCGGGGAATTTGGCTCCGGTGCCAGCGACGACGCCGGTGGGGCTGCCGGGGCCGATGTCGAGCGTGGTGGGCAGGGAGTCGGGGTAATACTGGGGCCATTTGCCGCTGCCGCTGCGCCAGCCGTAATCGGCACCGCTGACGCAGTGATTCACGCGGGTGGGGCGATACCAGGGAGCGCCGATGTCCCACTCCATGTCGGCGTCGTAGGTGAAGAGTTCGCCCTGGTCATTGAAGCAGATGTCGAACTCGTTGCGGAAGCCGTAGCAGAAGAGTTCGAGGCCGGAGCCATCGGGGTTCATGCTGCAAACGTAGCCGCCGGGGGCGAGGATGCCGCGTGCGTGGCCGTTCGCGTCCCAGAGGCGCGGGAGGACATGGTCTTCGTTCCAAATTTTCGCCGGACGGCTCTCGGTGAGGCCATCGGGGAGTTTGGTGTGGTTGCCGCAATTGAAGTAGATGCGTTTTCCATCCGGGCTGACGACCATGCTGTGCAGGCCGTGCTCACCACCGCCGGCCATGGTGTGGAGCTTGGTGGTCTTGTCGTATTGGTCGTCGCCATTGGTGTCCTGGAGGCGGTAGAGGCCGTTGTCCTTGCCGTTTTCATTCACCATGACGTAGAGGCTGTCGAAGGCGGCGAGCAGGCCATGCGCCTTGCCCATTTCGATGGCGAGTTTTTCGGGTTTGAGGTTCTCGGTCTTGCCGATGGCAGGAACGCTCATGCGGTAGATGCTGCCGTATTGGTCACAGGCGATGAGGCGGCCTTTCGGATCGACGGTGAGGGCGACCCAGGAGCCTTCTTGGTCCTTCGGCACATTGTAGAGCTTCTCCACCTTGAAGCCCTTCGGAACGGTCACATCAGCCGCCGCGATGGATTCGGCCGGACCGCTATTTTTACCGCCACCGCTGCCGATCTTGCCGTCGAAGGGCTTCCCCCAGGGGCCTTTGCCGTAGTCGTCGATAACGAGGGCTTTTTTAAAGTCCTGCGTGCCTACTTTGGCGGCCTCCCAAGTGCCATTCGACTCGATGACGATGTCCTGGTGGCCGGATGGCAGTTTCAGCGTGAGGCGTGCGACGAGGGCCGCGGTGCCGCCTTTGTTGGTGGCGTTGATGAGGAGCTCGTTGCTCTCGCCACGCTTGATGTCCTGGCTGAGGTCGGCCTTGGAGGGTTCCATCCAATCGGCATTGGTGAGGACCTGCTTGCCGTTGAGGCTGGCGGTGGCTCCGTTGTCGCAGGTCAGCTCCAGGGTAGCGAGCTGCGCATTCTGCGGCACGTCAAAGCGGTGACGGAAGGTGACCTTGTTGTCTTTGTTGCCGTCTTTGGAGAGCCAGATCCACTGCGGGGCGGCGTGGAGAGAGGAAACAGCGAGGAGGGAGAGCAGAAGCGTGCGCATGGAGGGGCGCATAATACGCCCAAATGATGCGTTCTTAGCAGGGATTTAACCCACCGGCCCGCTCACCGTGAATCAGGCCTCGGAATGCGCACCGTTGCCGTTCAGGTGCTGCACCTGATGAATAGGCACTGAGGCCACCCGTATCTTCAGCTCCTTGCTGGGTTTGAAACGGACCACACAACGGTCAGGAATCATGACGTCCGAATTTGGCTGCTTGGGGTTACGCCCCACTTTGCCTTTAGCCACCCGAAGATCGAATGTTCCAAAAGTCCGCAAAGTTATTTCATTTCCTGCCGCCAAATGCTTGACCGCCAGTTCCATGAAGCACTCGAGCATGAGAGTCACGTCCGAGTGTTTAATCCCGGTGACGTCACTCAGTTCAGTGATGAGTTCTTTTTTGGTGATCGTGGACATGACATTTCGACTAGCGAGAGGCACGACTCGCCGCAACTAATTTCTATCTCAAAATTAAATTCTTACTTAAAATTCATTAGACCATTTTCTCTAACAAATTAGTCCGTTTGACTGCTTTTAACCTCACCACTGGTTCGAAAGTGCGCTTTACACAGCACCTGCAAAATCTCAGCTCCATGTTCCTCTACCAGTTTGCGTGCCGATTGTTTCACCAATTCTGAAACGCCTTTGGGAAATTCCACGCCGTAGCGAGCGCCCTGCGCTTTCAACCAGCCAACGAACGCCTCACGAGCTAGGATCGAGGCGGCGGCCACCGCCGGATCACTCTCCGCCTTCGTTCGCTGCACCAGTTCGATGCCACGACCACGCTCTTGCAGCGCCCTTTGGAGCACGGCGGGATTGGCGAACTGGTCAGAAATAGCACGCGGGCAGTCTGGTACGCGTTCCAGCAGGTTTTCAATGATCCGTGCGTGCCCCCAGGCCAACAGGCGGTTCAAATTGCCGAATTTCTCGTACAACTGGTTGTAGCGCTCTGGGTGGATCGCGATCACCTCCCACACGAGGCCGCGAACTTGACGGATTTCAGCGGCAAGTTTGGCGATGCGCTCGTCACTGCCGATGCGCTTGCTGTCCACGGCACCGAGATCACGCAGCCGACGAACCGCATCGCCATCGACATAAACTCCAGCGATGACCAGCGGGCCGAAAAAGTCGCCCTTGCCGCTTTCATCCACACCAATGTGCGGCTGGAACATCTCCGGCTGATGCACCTCCTCGTAGCCAAGTTTCGCCTCGCCCAGGATTTCAGGTTCAAGCAGGTTCGTGACGAAATCCTCTGTCCCCTTCCCCTGCACGACGACTTTCGGCCCTTTTTCATACACGAGCAAGTTCACCTTCGGCTTTGTGGCCGCGTAGAGGCAATAGGGCTTGGTCATGAACTCAAAACCGCGCTCTGAGAGCAAGGCACGGAGTTTCTCCGCCTGGGCGGTGGTCAAGGCTTGCGTGTGGCTGGTGAGGGCGGGCATGCGTTCGCAGCATAACGATCATCAGCGCAAAGACTCGTGGAAAATGTCCTCATCTGCATCATGTGACATCGCATGCCCGCCCGCATCAACACGCCCGATCCAACCCGTATGGCCTCCGCGCTCGTGGAGTGGTTCAGCCAGCACGGTCGTGACTACCCATGGCGGCGCACGCGCGACCCGTATGCCATTCTCGTCTCTGAAATCATGCTGCAGCAGACGCAGATCGCCACTGTGCTGGGCCGGGGCTACTACACGCGATGGCTGGAGCAGTTTCCTAATTTTCAAACGCTCGCCTGCGCTGGCGAGGACGAAGTGCTGAAAGCCTGGGAAGGTCTCGGATATTATCGACGCGCACGGAATTTGCAGCGACTCGCCAAGGTGGTGATCGAACAGCATGGCGGCGTGTTCCCACAGGATCACACCGCCATTCTCGCCCTGCCCGGCATCGGTCCTTACACAGCGGGCGCGGTGGCGAGTTTCGCGTTCGGCCAAGCGCAGCCGATTGTCGATGGCAACATCGCCCGCGTGTTGTCCCGCGTTCACAACGACGCCACGCCGGTCGATTCCACCGCTGGCACCAAGCGTCTCTGGGAACGTGCGAAAGCGCTCGTGGCTGCGACGGACGATCCGCGTACGCTGAACTCCGCGCTCATGGAGCTGGGGCAAACGCATTGCACCCCCACGAAACCCACGTGCGATCTTTGCCCGGTGCGTGATCAATGCCGCGCCACCAAGCCGGAATCCCTGCCCGTGAAGCAGGCGCGGCAGGAAATCACTGCCGTGACGGAGCGTGTCATCTTCCTGCGCACGAGCCAGGGTGTGCTGCTGGAACAAGAAACCGGCAAACGCCGCACCGGTCTGTGGAAACTGCCCGCGCTGCCCGCCGCGCATGAGGACAAGCCGCCTCCGGTGTTGTTGAAAACGCAATACGGCATCACACGCTACAAAGTGACCTTGTGGGTGCATGAACCGCACGATTCACAGATGCCATGGCCGGACACGCACCTCTTCATCAGTTTCGACGAGCTTGAATCCACCCCCATGCCAACGCCTTATCGCCGCGCATTGCGCCAACTCTTGGAACGAGGCGAGTTCAGACTCGACGCATGAGCCACACGCGGCACTTTATCGTTTACATCCTGCTCAATTCAGTCTGCAATCCACACACCCATGAAAATCCGCTTTTTGCTCTCCTGCCTGACCGTCCTGCTCGCCGCCTGCAAGCCCGCTGAAGAGCCGGGGGCCGTCGCGCCTTCCGCCGCTCCAACAGCGGTAGCCTCCCCCGCCGCGAAATCCAACAAACCGCAGGTGCTCGTGGCCAGTTACCCGCTGCAATACTTTGCCCAGCGCATCGCCGGTGATGCAGTTGAAGTGCGCTTCCTCGCTCCGAAGGATGAAGACCCTGCCTTCTGGCAGCCGGACGAGGCCGCCATCGCCGCGTTTCAAAGCGCGGACCTCATTCTCATGAACGGAGCCACCTACTCCAAGTGGGCAGACAAAATCACGCTGCCGGAATCCAAGGTCGCCGATACCTCCGCTTCCTTCAAAGCCAGCTTGATCCAGGTGAACGAAACCACCACGCACAGCCATGGCCCCGGCGGAGAGCACAGCCACAGCGGCACCGCCTTCACCACCTGGATTGACTTCAAGCAGGCATCCCTGCAGGCCAAAACCGTGCGTGACGCGCTCATCCGCCTGGTTCCCACCGCCAAGGAGGCCATGGAAACGAACTACGACAGTTTCAAGGACGAACTGGACACACTCGATGATCGCATGAGCACCCTCAGCCGCCGCTGGGTCAATCAACCGCTCGTCGCCTCCCACCCCGTGTATCATTACCTCGCCCGCCGATACGGCATGAGCTTGAAGGCTCTCCTTTGGGAGCCTGAAAACGTGCCGGATGACAAGGCCATGGCCGACTTGAACGCCATCCTCGCCGGCCATCGTGCCCGCTGGATGATTTGGGAGGGCGAACCCGCCAAAGAAAGCATCGAAAAGCTGGAGACCGTCGGCCTGAAAAGCGTGGTCTTTGATCCGTGCGGCAACGTGCCTGAAAGCGGAGACTTCATGACCGTGATGAAGGCCAATTTGGAGGCGCTGGAAAAGGCGTTTCAATAGACGCTTTGGCGTTTTAGGAAGAAAGTCTGAACACAAAAGACCACGGCTAAGAAAAAAGTTGAAACGATGCTTGACGGCCTAATAAAGCCGTGGCAGGCTCTGTTACCTTCAAAACTCGTCATGAAAACCAACTCGACACAACATAACTCAACCGGATCGCTCTTAGAGCGTCGGGGAGAGATTCTATGTGGCGTCTTTGGCTATCGTATGGCCCCGGCACATTCCACAAAGGATTGGAGTCTCCCCATAACCGATCACAGCGAGCAGGACCGTCTAACGTCCACATAGGCCCCGAAAGGCCAGTTTTCCAAGGAAAGCCCTGCTCGCCGACTCCAAGGCAGCAGGGCTTTTCGTTTTCCTGCATTTGCACCTCAACCCACTGATCCACGAACCAGATAAATCCATGCTCAACCGTCCTGGTTGAACCCTACAGCACGAAAAAACCCCGGCATCCGCGCTAACGGACACCGGGGCAAGGCCGGCCTGGCTGACTCCTGGTGGAGTCGAATGAATGACCGAAGCAGAACCTGAACGCAGGTTTGCACCCCTCCACCCAGATGTCAAGAATGGCAGCCATCGAATACAGATTACTCCTATGCGAAGGCGAGGAGTCGGGGTTTTTTGTCCCGAACTTTACATCACGAAACGGCTTCCCTGGGAGGTGTGCCATAAACACCGAAACATCCGCCGTGAAATACCTGCGGGTACGATTCCGCTCCGGCGGGATGGTAGCGGTGTTCGTTCTTTGTAAACGATGGCAGATCGATTCATTTCGATCTGCCATCCAAGGACACAGAGTGCGGCAAGTGGCAAGACTCTCGGGAGAGTGTGTGGTGGTGTGGCTGCCTCTGTGCCCTTGGATGGTAGAACGTTTTTTTTCAACACGGCGGTGGCAGACAAGCAATGCAGGGGCCTCCAAAACCTTGGGAATGTGGGAGCATTACCCACCCGCCGTGCCATTTTCGATCCAAGAACGCGGTGGTAGCCCGCTAAAGAGGCGGAATGGACTGTAACTCCAGTGCCCACAAAGCCAGCACGGAGCATTACCGTGACGCCGCACTACTTTCGTCCGTCACATCATTTCATGGAGCGCATGCTGCATGCCCGGCACAGCAAAGGATCACCTCGTCACAGGTTAGGCGGGTAGGCTGTGTCACCGCATGCGCTCCATGACCGATTTTCAAATGCAGGGAGAGCCAGCGCTCCAGCACGTCTCATAAGCATGCTACGCCGGTGCAACTCCGGCCCCTGCATCCATTTCCAAAGGTCCGTTAGCTCAATCAGCCAGAGCACTCGCCTGTCGAGCGAAAGGTAGCGGGAGCATAACCCGCACGGACCGCCATTTTCAAAGGGCTCGTAGTGATAGAAGGCAGCACGGCTGTTTTGCACACAGCAGGCACCAGAGCGTTACCGTCCGAGTCCACCCTTTCAAAATCCCCCGTGAGGTAAAGTAGCCTGTCGGCCTGTTACGCCGAACGTCATCGTGCGATTCGATGCGGGGGAGCCAGTTCAAGCCCACAAGGTGTAATAGCAATGCATACGCCGCTTCTAACGGCCGTGGTTCCAGGTGCAAGTCCTGGTGTGGGCACCCATTTCAATAAGGAGCACGTCCGGCACAGACGAGGAAACGGTCTCGAAAACCGCTGCGCCCCGCAAAGGCGTCCAGAGTGCGATTGCCTCTTCCGAAGCCATGCCAAATGACGCCGAGCGTTTCAATGATGCGCTATCGCGCACGGCATTCTCTGGTGCTCCGCCAATTTCAACAATGTGGTGCAGGCATCCCGCCTGCTTCTTCAAACCTCAGCCGGGACGGCTGAACCACACTTCCCATCCCTCCGTAGCTCAACAGCAGAGCATTCGGTTGATAACCGAAAGACCGTGGCGCGACACCACGCGGAGGGACCATTCTCCAAACGCTGTCTGGCTCAGACAGATGAGCGGCGGGTTGAAGCCCCGATCAGGCTGGCGCGATACCAACTCCAGCGACCCTTTCATCGCGGCATTGATGTAACAGTAACATGCGAGTCTTCCAAACTCATCACGTCGGGGCAGCACCGACATGCCGCACCATTTTTTAAAGCTCTCAAAGTGTAAGAGTCATGCACACCGCCGTGCGAAGGCGGAGGCTCGAGGTGCAAGTCCTCGTGAGAGCACCATTTCATTGAGTGTGAGGCAGGCTTTCCAGCCTGCCCGGCAGCCGAGACGGCAGCACCACACTCAACCACGTCTCCGTGGCCGACCCAGAAAGGCACCTGTCTTGTAAACAGGCACATGTGAGTGCGAAACTCACCGGAGGCTCCATTTCAAACACCCTGCATATTGTAACAGTCAGCATTCCTCGTTGTGATCGAGGCGGTGCCGGTGCGAATCCGGCTGCGGGAACCATTTCATCCTTCGTGCGCAAGGCAAAGAGCCGAGCCAGCGGTCTGCAACACCGCCTTACCCAGTGCGAGCCTGGGGCGAACGTCCACTTTTCATCGGATACGAGAGAGCCAGCGAACTCACTTGGTTTGGGACCAAGACGCGCCCGGGGCAACACCGGGGTATCCGACCAATCAAAAGCGGAGAGCATAGGGCCAAGAGCGAAGAGTCCAAACCGGTCACAAACAAGCCCTGGCCATCGTGGAACTCTTCGCCCCACGCCCTTTGCCCTCCGCTCATACAGCCTTGTAGCTCAATCAGCAGAGCATGCGCCTTTGAAATGCAGAGTTGATGGTGCAAATCCATCCAGGGCCGCCATTTCCACGCCCATGTAGTCCAACAGCAGAGACAACCGTTTCAGATGCGGTCGAGTGCGGGTGCGAATCCTGCCATGGGCACCATTTCATGTCTCCGTAGCTCAATGTATAGGGCGCCGCGCTTCGAACGCGGAGGTTGAGGGTGAGATCCCTTCCGGGAGTGCCAATTCAAGGAGTGACGGCATCCTGCCGTCATTGTGATGGCTAGAAGCCATCACTCCTTGCCACAAAGGAACGCCAACCGGACCAGCGAGCCGGGGCTCGGTGCTAACGAGATCGAGCCGCCATCGTGCGGCATGAGGAGCATGTCCTCGACGATCCGCCATTTCAAAAGCCCCTGTCGTCTAACTGGCCAAGGCACCCGACTTTCTATCGGATAACTGCGGGCTCGAATCCCGCCAGGGTTGCCATTTTCATCAACAAGCTAACAACGGGCCAATCGGTCCCGCGAGGAAACTCAAAAACCGATGGGGGCATGGCCCCGACAGCCGGTGTGAGCCGGTCAGAAGCGGAGGTGCCTGAAAACCTCCGCGCCGTGAGTCATCACGGACAGCCCATGCAAGCCCAGGCCTCCCGCGAAAGCGGGCGATCATGGCCCCAAGCCGTGGTCGTCATGGCAATGCAGGTATCGTGGAAAGAACGGCGGCTCGGATGCCCGGAAACGGGGAACATCAGCCGCTGGAGAGTAACGGGTGGTGCCGACCTCACGATAAACCAGCCTGCGAACCAGCATGGCCGAGGGTAGCGTCATTCGTCCGAGTCTTGTCGGCAAGGGCGATGGCGCAGAGCGAGAGGTGGCGGACGTGTGCAAGCACGGACGTTGTCTTGAGACTCCGTCGAGTAACCGACAGGTGAAAGGCAGACGGTGTGTGGCATTTCGCAGCTCAAAAGGCGGCGACAACCACTGGACACACGCATCGTCGCAGGTTTGCAGCTCCTCGAAAGAGCACTGACTTTTAATCAGTTCCAAAATGCAAAGAGGTGTCCGGCGTGACGAGTGAAATAGCTCAATCCTCCAGCCAAGTTGGCAATGGAGGCGCCCGAGGGCCGCAAGCCCGAAGGCGTTGGTGTGAATCCGCACATAAGGGGCAGCTCCCCTGAACGGCCAAAAAAAGTCGGTGGTAGGTGCAGCGCCGACAGTCGTCACGCGACAAGTGAACCGCCACACTTCAACAAAGGCAGCTATGCTGTTCGACCCCGCACGGCGGGGTGGATACGAGCCGAACCACGGGCCGCAAACCCGTGGATAATGGCTTCAAGGGAGCAGCACGCGAGGGTGTCATCTCAACCCTCGCACTTTCTTTCCAAACACGCGGCCTGCATGCCGAGACCGCGTTCACTATCATGCTCATGTAGTCCAACAGCAGAGACACGACGTCGAGATCGTCGCCAGTGCGGGTGCAGCGCCAAAGCGCGATAGCGCGTCATCATGTGTTGCGGAGCAGACTTGGCACAGCGGCAGGAGCCGCAACTCCTGCCATGAGCACCAATCTTCGGGCCTGAAACTTAGACAGCGAAGTAACCGGCTTTTAACCGGTTTAGCAGGGTGCATGTCCCTGTAGGCCCACCTTTCAAT
>JBIKYB010000208.1:0-8946 GCA_044355475.1 Prosthecobacter sp. | reverse complement strand
CGATATGGGTGATGGATTCCACGGCTTGGAAAAGCACGCTGCGGTGCTCGTCGAAGCCCGAAGGCAGCTCAGTGGTGGGCCAGAGATAGTGAACAGCTCCTTCGCTGGGGAACACCATCGGACGGATGGATTTCTCAGTGCGGTAGTTGGCGATGCTATCGTCTCCGCCTCGCGAAAGGGAGCGTCCGACGAGGTCGCCTGCGTTGTCGGGGACATACAGCCGGTATCCCTGCGATTCATGCGCCTGCGGGGCGATGATGACTGGTGGCGGAAGCTGTTCCAGCCACTTGAGGGCGGGTTCGGCATGGCGCAGTCCGCGACGTTCATTCCATCGCGCGGCGGATGCAGCGACGATAGCCTGGTAAAGCCGCAGTGGTGATGGCGGCCACTCAGGCTCCCCGTGATCGGCACGCCCGTGGAACGCGCCATCCAGGAAGCGAATGGTGATGCAGAGATGATCAGGCATAGCGTGTGGAGGTTACTTTTTGGCTTTGGCCTTCTTCTCTTTACCCGCTGCATCTGCCTTGGCCTTTTCCGCATCAAAGGGAACCTCGCGGCTTTCACCAACCCCGAAGTTTTCGGCAGATGCTTCGGCATATTTCAGGGCTTCATCATGGGTAACGGTGAATGGTTTGCGAGAACCGTTGGCATAGACTTCGTCGGTCTTGCGCTCCTTGTCGGGATCGGAAACCAGTATGGTGCCTTGGCGCAGGTAGCCGCCGGGCAGCTTGGTGAAGGCAACAAGCGCTAGGCCGAGGATGTAGCGGCGCAGTTTCAGCGTCGCCTCAGGATCGGAACCTGCGTTGATGAGTTTCAGGGCTGCGATGGCGAGAGTGGCATCGCGCCGGATGCCGCCCTTTGCGATGATGCCGCCGTGAGAGCCTGTGGCCGGAACGTGAATGAAACCACGTTCGGAATAGGCATCCTTGGCTGCTTTATCCGTGGCTTCGGGGAGAAGTCCGTTGCCGACATATTCCGTGGCGGGGACGTATTGAGCTGAGCGGGTCAGCTTACGCACGTTGTAGGCGCGGATGGTAGATGCGATCAGGCGCGGCATTTTAGCCTGGGTATCGCGGGAATCCCACACCCCAAAGACGAGCGAGGTAGGCGCGATTTTGGCTAGGTTGGTGGCATTTCCGTCCAGCAGTGCCTTGAAGGCGTCCTGATGTTCCTGCTGCTAGGATGAGCAGCGGACGATGGCATCTCCGGCGCGGTGTCCTGCTTCCAGGAGATTGATTTTCTTGGCCCCGGCAATGATGACGACCTGAGGAACCAACGCGGCCTGTTCAGGTTCAGCAAAAAGCGGCTCAATGCGATTGGCTTGTGAGCCGACGCTATCCACAAGAGCGATGTTCTCGCCGTTCGGGTCGCCGTCGATATTGTAGCCGCCGGGGAAGCCGTCGCCCGAGGCGAAGGTGGACGGGAATAGCACGCCATCCGGTCCCTCGACGGGGATCAGAGGTTCGCGGGTGACGATGGCGGCGGGGCCATCGGCTTTCAGGTAGTGGTCGAACTTTTCAAGGATGTTGCTCATGGGATGTGGGTTGTGGTTTGGAGTTTGGCGGAAAGGAAGGCTTTGTGTTTGCGCTGACCGGTTCGATACCAGCTCTCGAATCGGTAATGTTTTGCACCTGGGTCTGGGAGCAGTCCGGCGGCAGCGATGGGGGCTAGCAAGGCCGGGATGGGGCGACTCCAAGTATTGTAGTCATACTGGCGGGGTTTGTCCTTGCCTGCTGGCGCGGGACGCACTCGTTGTAGGCCGATGAGACACAGAAGCTCAGCAGCCGGCGAGGCAATCGTCGTCATGCCGAGGTCGTTCGGGGCAAAGCCGACATCTCGGGAGTGGGCGTTCGGTCCGCGACGAGCATCGAAGTAAAAGGGTTCCACCTTCTTCACTGGATCATCAGGGTCATAGGCCACCATAGCTACATTGAGAAGCTGCTCGGTTGAGAACTCTGGCTTGAGCATCGTGGCCTGCATGGCTTTAGCGATGCGGAAACTCTCCATGGTGCCAGCCCAGACTTTGAGATCACTGGAGGCACGGTCGCCGCCTTTCCACCAATCGAGGCGCAGGCCGAAAGGCTCAGGAATTTGAATGGGGGAGGCGGTGCCATCTGTCACATCCAACATCACCAAAGATGCAGAGGTGAGTTTGCGGATAATTTCTGGCAGGTCCGGGCCTTTGGCGATGTGAAAGGCTCCGTCTTCGAACCATCCTTCGCACTTTGGTGTGAGACGAGAGGCAAGTTCGAGCAAGGCGCAGCAGGCGAAGTAGTGAGCGGGGTTCGTTACATCTGCCTGAACGCGAGTGGTTGGGTCTGAGTCAGGCATGATGAGCGGAGGGCAAAGGTTCGATTTCGGCGCTAGCGGCATAGTCGGCGGCGCGGAGTAGGGATTCGAGACAGGCGAGGCCCCAGCGGCCAAAACGCCGCTGGAGGCGGGCGAAACGCTGGGGCACTTCGGCGGCTGCTTTTTGAGTGGCCTCGTAGTCTGATTCGGGATCAAAAGTCTCATCCGCAGGCGACATTGGAAAGTGCGGACGTGCTCGACCGTGATGGGCGGCGACGAGATGCAGAACGATGTCTCTATCCTCGTCCGTGAGGGCTGCAAAGTCACGGAGAAGGTCTGCATCGGACTCCTTGTGCTGGCTGGGGGACGAGACATCCAGCAGAGAGCCGAACTCATGGCGGTAGGGATCGAGTCCAGGACGTGGTCGGAGCTTTTTACCGGTGGTGGGGTGCTTGCCTGATTTGGCGAAGCAATCTGTCTTCTCGTAGTTACCGATGCCCTGCTGCCAGTGAAGCCTGCGTTTGCCGAGATCGTGAATATGGGCTGCGAGCATGATGCAGCGGCTCAGAGATTCAGAGAGTCCGAGCTTGGAGGCGATGCTGCGAGCATGGCCGACTACATCGGCAACATGCTTGTCCAGGGTGACGGCATTGGTGCTGCCGGTGCTGTCTGCACCTGACGCTTTTTTGGCCTCAAGCCAGAGCCAGTAGCGACGAGATTCTTGCTCTTCGACAGCGCTGGGATCTTCTTTGTCGATCTGTATGTCGATGGACAGTTTCAACCTGAGCTTTGAGAACTCTTCAGGAATGTCTTCAGACTCACTGAGAACTCGAACACGAACGGCTTTGCCTTCGAGGTCGGTGATGTCTGAAACATCAAGAGAGTTTCCCCCTTCGGGTGGGGGAACTTTTCCATCCAACAGGCCCCCTGAAAGGCCTCCGTGAACCGGGGCAAGCAGCAGAGTAGCGTCGTGGAGCAGAGCTTCGTTGTCTTTATTTGCCAAGTCAGCGAGAGAGTTGGCGCGAGAGACTTTACCATCATTGGAGACTAGCCAAGGGTGCAGGTAGGCGGCTTTGTCATCGCCAAGACGTTTCACGAATTGAGTGAGTTCGTCCCGCACTCGATAGGAAGACGAGCGCAGCAACTCGTGGGGCTTCAGCGGATACTCGCTGAGTAGTTCTTCAGGGTCGTAGAGCTTCGCAAGGTCGTCAGTTATGATTTTCACCTCACTGCGCCAAGCGATTTGTGTTTCTGGGGGCTGCCACTCGGATTCGCCATGCAGATATGGCGCGATAGGCGGGCGTCCGGGCAGTGGCTCCCGGATGGTCGTCATGGCCCATGCATCGAAAAGGATGTCGGTGGCGGGGCGGATGGTCGGGGGTGGGGAGAAGGCTTGGGCGCGCTCATCGGAGTTCAGTTCTCGAAGAGCTGCGGGGCTGGCGTCTTCGTTGAGCTGGCGCAGGAGATCGAGCGTGCGCTCACGAGCAGCCTCCATGGGGTCGAACTTGCTGTCGTCGGGATCAGTGTTTTTGAAGGTGGCTGGATAGACGACTTCGATCACGGTGTCCGTGAGCTTTCCGAAGCGGTTCACGCGGCCAAAGCGTTGTGCCATGCTCTCATAGGTGGAGAGGTCGCAGATGAGGTCGTCTGCGGAGAGATTCACCCCCACTTCTCCGGCGCTGGTGGCGATGAGGTAGCAGGTCTTTAGCTCTGTTTGCCCTGCGTCAAAGGATGGAAGGAAGCGACGAAACGTTTCTTTATCAACCAGCTTGTCCCTCTCTAAGCCGCGCATGGTGCCCGTGAGGACTTCGTGAGACAGCTTTTCAGCTGCTAGCGCCGAGGCTATTTTCTGAACCGCATCGACGGTTCGGGCGAAAATCAAAACTGCACGGCCTGAATCTCGCCGTGCCAGTGCGAGTTCGCTAAGTTTGGCTGCCAACAGAGCGGGCTTTTCATCCTCAATTGCGATAAGCCGCAGGTGCTTTCTGGCATTCAACCGCTGGCTGACGACCTCGTGCTCCTCGTCAGCTTGGGTGAGGCTGAAAGGCTTGCTGGAATCTCGAGCCGTGGCGGTAAGTTGAAGCACATGCAGCGGTCTCGCGTCGCCGCAGCGTTTTTGTTCTTCCACGATGCTATCGAGTAGTTTTTGGAAGGCGGGTTCCAGATGAGCCTCGTCATGCACAAGTAGCACATCTTGACCGAGAAATGCCGCGTGATGAGGACGAGTCTTGAACCCACATGTGTAGCGGCAGAAAAGGAGGCCGCTGCCGATCATGTCCACTGTGCCCACGATGACCGCTGGCCGCGCTGGATCAGCGCACCACTCGCGATTATCCGCAAACTGACCACGCAACGTGCTTAGCGCTAGAGGCTCGTCTAAAGGCACCGGCACCGCACAGAGAGCCGTCAGCTTTGCGAGCATGTCCGGGTTTGCTTTCAGACGCTCCCGCAGGCGCTCAACCTCCGCCGAGGTCTGGTCCACCACTGTCCGGCGGTTCACCACATAAACGAGCCGCCTCGGCACGCGATTAGGGTGCGTCAGCAGTGCGATCAGCCAGATCACCACGACGGAGGTCTTGCCCAAACCTGTCGGCAAGTCGGCTGTCTGTGGCGGGCACTCATCTGCAATCAGGCATCGATAAAAAGCCTCCTGCCAAGGGAAGGGCTTGGAGCCTGTGAGTCCGAGGAAGATTTCGCTGAAAGGCGTCTTGTGCATGGTGGGTCAATCGGCTTTGGGTTTCCGGCGAGGCAGGGCTTTCGGCGGGCCTTCGGTGAGGGCTTTGAAGTTGGCGGGTGTGGAGACGCGGGTGCCGCTTTGGGCTTCGAGTTCTTTGCGGGCGTTCCCTGCCACCGTGCCGCCTGCTTTGGCGGCGGTCTTGTTCTGCTGAAAGCCTTGGGCGTCCCGTTTTTTCGCGATCTCGGTGGTGGAGGCCTCACCCAACATGGTGAAGATGAGCTCCAGGTCGGTCATGTGATCTCGCAAGTTCTCCTTGGGGTTGGCGAGGGATTTGTGGGCTTTGTACTCGGACGGGGTCATGCCGAAGGTGGCCTTGCTGATCTCGGCGGTGAGGATGGCGAACTCTTTCTGCTCCTTCACGCCGCGCTTTTTCCACTCATCGGTGAGTTCATCCCGGACGGCGATACCGCGCAAGCGTTTTTCGATCCAGTCTTCGGAGTAGCCCTTCTGCTCGTAGATCTGCCGCATCCGTTTGGCGGCGAGTTCGGGGTTTTCGATCTCCTCCAGGCGCTCGTAGCCGACTTTGGCGAGCCAGAGCTTGAAGGGCTCGGCCTTCGGCGAGGGGATGGACTGGATGAGGCGGAGGAGTCCTTCGGCGTTGGCTGCACGGATAGGCCGTATTTTGCCGTCCGCTCCGGGCATGGCTACCAGGGGACAATTTGTCCCCCAGTAGGCTTCGAGGGCGGGGTCACGCTTGCGGAGCTTCTTGACGTAGTCTTTGACGTTGGTGGAGGCCGTGAGGACTTCGACCACATCATCAATCGAGAAATACCACTTCTCCTCGGCTTGGTTCCAGGCGCGGCGGACTTGTTTTTCTTCAAAGAGGGCGAGGGTGCTCATTTGGAGGGTGAAAAAAGTGAATGAAGACGCAGAGCCGAATCGAACTGCATCTGATTTCGCTGAATGCCTTGGGGACGGCAGACATGGAGTTTCACGGCGGGTATTTGAGCACGCACGCTTTCAAATGAACACATTTATTTTCCGTGATGTGCATCCGTGGAATCACACGGCCATGACGCGGACATGATCCGAGGTGGATTCGAGGATTTTGAGGCGGGTGCCTTCGGGAAGAAGCACCTGAAGGGTGTGCGGCCAGGGCAGGGTGGCGAACTGGCCCGGCTGGAGCCGGATGAGCGGCTGCTGGGGCAGGGCGGTGGATAAATAGCGGATGACGGGCCGGGGGTGTTTGGTGCGGGCGGCGTTCTGGCGAATGCAGGTGCCGCTGGCGATGGCTGCTGCGGCAAACACGCCACCAAGCATCAACGCTCCCGCCGCCAGCGCGGCAAGGCAGGTGACTAGGCAAAGGGTCAGCAGTCCAAGCAATGGGTCTAGGTTCATGGGTTCGTTTCTGGTGGGGGCGTGATGGGAGAGGAGCGCGGACACTCCTGTCCGCTGGTTTCCGAGTCGCGCCCATCCTCTCACCCACCCCCGGACAAAAGATGTCCTTGGCCCCCGTGAATTTTGAATTTGTTGTTGATGGACGCCTCATTTAACGAGCGTGTGTGAAAGCCTATCCTCACCTGCGCCCTGAGTCCCAAAGCAGCCGAGCAGGCACCCGCCGTTCCATGATTTGGCGCGTGCATGAGATCATCAAGCACCTCCAAGCACGGCCGTTTCAGAGCGCGGGGGCGCTGGCGAAGGTGATCGAGGGCGTCTCCACGAAAACCATCCTGCGGGACTTGAAGTTCATCCAAGAGGAGTTCGACCTGCCGCTGAAGTATCACGAGAAGAAGCATGGCTACCACTTCACCGGACCGGTGAGCGAGTTCGCGCCGATGCAGCTCACGCGGGGCGAGCTGGTGGCGCTCTTCGTGGCGGAGAAGGCGGTGGAGCCGCTGAAGGGCACCCGCCTGCACAAGCTGGTGCATGAGAGCCTGCACAAGATCGCGGAGGGCTGCCCGGAATCCGTGAGCCTGCAATGGCAGGATCTGGACGAGGCCTTCTCCATGAAGGCCACGGGCGTGTTGAAGTCGGATGTGTCCGTCTTCAGCCAGCTCATGGACGCCGTGCTGGGCCACCGGGAGGTGAGCTTTGACTACCAGAAGCTGGAAGGCAGCAGCAAGGAGACGCGGCGCGTGCAGCCCTACCATGTGGGCCAGCTTCAAAACGGCTGGTATCTCATCGGCCATGACCTGGACCGGCGGGAGATGCGCAAGTTTGCCCTGCAACGGCTGAGCAAGCTGACGATCCTCAAGACACGTTTCGAGCGCGAGGCGAAATTCAGCGTGCGGGATTATCTGAGCAGCGGCTTTGGCGTGTGGAGCTACGGGCCGGATGCGGAGCGCTTCGAGGTGCGCATCCGCTTCACTGGCTGGGCGGCGCGTGTGGTGGCAGAGCGCCACTGGCATGCAAGCCAGAGCATCACACCGCTGAAGGCGGACGGCAGCGAGATCGAGTTCCGAGCCGAGCTGGCCGGGCTGGAGGAGATCACCCGCTGGGTGCTCGGCCATGGCCGCCATGCGGAGGTGCTGGCCCCGACGAAACTGCGCAACGCCGTGCAGGCCGAGGCCCGAGCCATGCTGAAATCCTAGCCTGGGGCGCGGACGCCCTCGTCCGCTGAATGCCGTGCCGCTCGGCTCTCGGTGACCGGCAGCGCTGGAGGCATCGTCAGGCGGTCTGCTGCTGCCGGGTATTCAAAACCTAATCAAACCGAATGAGCCGCGTTTAATCGACGAAGATTGTGTGAATTCCCTCTCGGAATCCGTACATGATTCACCCCGCTCAACGGACGATGGCCCCACTGGGAACGACTGAAAGTCCGCGTTGCAAGCCCACACGAACAATGCAAACCTAGTACCATCATGAACACCCCTCACATCCTTGCGTCATTCGGTCCTCTCGGCACCCCCGAGTTGATCATCATCGCCATCCTCGTCCTCGTGCTGTTTGGCGCGAAAAAACTGCCCACCTTTGCCCGCAGTCTCGGCAAGAGCATGGGCGAGTTCAAAAAGGCCCGCACGGAGTTCGAAAACGAGCTGCACAACGCCCAGGTCGAGGCCGAGCAGCCGAAAATCCAGCAGCCGCAGGAAAAGCGCCAGCCAGTGGCCAGCGTGGACGCCTAAAACGCTCCCCTCCAGGCATGATGCCACTCCTTCAGATCACGCGGCGGGTTCTCGGACCCGCCGTTTTCTTTGCTGCGGCGCTGCTTTCAGCCGCGGAGCCGGAGCGCCTCACGTTTTGCTCCTACAACCTGAAGAACTGGCTCACGATGGACCGGTTTGACCAGCAGACCTACAAATCACTGCCTTCCGCGCCCAAGCCTGAGGATGAACGCCAGCGCGTGGTGAAAATCCTCGCCGCCATCAAGCCAGACATCCTCGGCGTGTGCGAGATCGGCAACGCCGATGACCTCGCCGATCTGCAAAAGCGCCTCAAGGCTGGCGGGATCGACCTACCGCACACCGAACTCGCCCACGGTGGTGATGAGACCCGGCGTTTGGCGATTCTTTCCCGTCTGCCGATCAAGCTGCGCAACTCCCAGACGGACCTGAAATACCAGCTCGGCGCACAGACGCTGCCGTTTCAGCGCGGCATCCTGCATGTGACCATCCCGATCACGCCGACCTTTGATCTGCACTGTGTGGGCGTGCATCTGAAGTCGAAACGGGAGATCACCGAGGCCGATCAGGCGCAGATGCGCCGCAACGAGGCCCGGCTGCTGCGCAAGCACCTCGACAGCATCTTCACGCAGGAGCCCGGTGCCCGCATCCTAGCCTACGGCGACTTCAACGAGCACCGCAATGAACCTGCCATCAGCGACATCATCGGCAGTCCGCGCACCAGTGACACCGCCATGCAGGACGTGTGGCTCAAGGACAAAGATGGCGAGGTCTGGACGCATTTCTGGGACGCGGCAGACACCTATGCGCGGCTCGACTACTGCTTCGCCAGCCGCCTGCTCCGGCCGCATCTCGACTACC
>JBIKYB010000207.1:0-8957 GCA_044355475.1 Prosthecobacter sp. | reverse complement strand
GCGTCGTGTCGGCACCGTCAAGGAACTTCAGCAGATAGTCGGTGAACGTGTCGGTCGTGTAGAAGTCGGGCGGCAGCGACTCGACGACGCGACCATCGCTGACAAATCGCGTGATCGGTCCTTTGTTCTGCCATGAACGAAACCCAGTGAACTGCTCGCAAGCCCCGCCGATCAGCGCAAACTGCCGCTCGAACCCTCGCGATCCAGGCCAGTTCTCCTCGGCCTTCCCCAGGTGCCACTTGCCTGCCATGAAGGTCTGATAGCCGGCTGCTCGCAGCACTTCGGGCAACGTGACGATGCCCTGCGGCTTGAGCCCCAGATACGCAGGCGAGCCGACTCGTTTCCAGAGTTCGTTCTTGTCCCCTTCTTCGTTCATGTCGCCAACTCCGGCCTGATGCGGATATAGCCCGGTCATCAGCGACGCTCGTGTCGGACAGCATTGAGCACAGTTGTAGAATCGTGCGAACTTCACTCCATCCTGCGCGAGCGAATCGATCGTCGGCGTACGGATCTCGCCGCCGTAACAGCCGAGATCCGAGTAGCCCATGTCGTCGACCATTACGAGCAGGATGTTGGGGCGTTCATCCGCCGCGCAAGCAAGTTGAGCACTCAGCCCCAGAATCAAAAGAGAGACTGCTGTCAACGTCTTCATGCAATCTCCAATCCCTTCAGCCTGCCGGTCGAGGTGCCGAACGATTGGTCCTCGAAGCCGAGTTGGTGCAGCACGCTGACATACAGATTGCTCAGCGGCACGGTGCCGGGCGCGATGGCGAGGTGCTGGCCGTGTTGGAAGCGACCTCCGGCGAGCAGCACGGGCAGGTCCTTGTTGCTGTGACTGTTGCCGCTGCCGAGATTGGAAGTGACGACGATGGTGGTGCGGTCCAGCAACGTGGCGTCTCCCTCGCGCGTGTTCTGGAGATTCGTCAGCAGCGTTTTCAGTTCGTCGAAGAAGGCACGTTCGACACGTTTCAGTTGGGTGATGTTGCCTTCGTCCTGCCCGTGATGTGAGAGGTTGTGATAGCCGACGTTGACGCCCGGCACGGCGACAGTGTCCTGACGGAAGTAACCAAAGGTGATGACGCGCGTGCTGTCGGTCTTGAACGCGAGATGGGTCAGGTCGCAGACGCCGCGCAGGTTGGTGATGATCTCGTCTGGAGCGAAGGGAGCGGGCGGCTTTGAGTTCACCTGAGGCTTCGGTTGGTGAATCCATTCCTCGGACTTGACGAGGCGCTTCTCGGTGGCGCGGACCGTTTCAAAGTACTCACCGAGCTTTTCGCGGTCGCGTTTGGAGAGTCGACTCTCCAGGTCGCGAGCTTCATCCAGCACATGATCGAGGATGCTCTTGCCGCGACCGATCTCGCCCAGAACCTTGGCCTTGTTCGCCGCGCCCTCCTCGGCAAAGAGCCTGGCGAAGGCATCGCCGATACTTTTCTCCGCTGGCACCATGCTGCCGCCGTCGGTCCAGCCGAAGTCGTTGGCCCCGGCGCTCAACGCGAGCGAGTCAAAACGCGTGTGCTGGCCGAGCGTGGCGGCGACGTACTGGTCGAGCGAGCGGCGGTTCCGCTCGGCCGAGGGTATACCGGTGAAGATGCGCGGCTGTGAGGCGTGACCGCCGCCGACGCCCGGATGCTCCAGACCAGAGACAATGCTGAAACGATCCCGGAGGTCAGCCAGCGGGGCGAGATACTCCGTGAGCTCGTAGCCGGCTCCGGATTGCTTCGGAATGAGCGAATCCCGGAAAATGCCAAGCGGCAGACAGATCAGCAACAGGCGGCGCGGCTCTTTTCCAGCCTCTGCGGCATGGGCGATGCCACCGAGCGATTCGAGCCACGGCAAACAGAGAGCGACGCCTGCTCCACGAAGGAAGCTGCGGCGGGAGGCGAAAGCGGGCTGAGGATTCATGGGTGTGCCTTGGTTGGCTTATGGATTGGTAAACACGGGGCTGGAGACGATGTCGAGCACGAGCGACTTCATTCCGCTCTTCTTCTCGCGGACGTTGGTCGCGATGTCCTTGAGCGGTTGGCGGTCGGCGAATCCAGGCACTCGGCCGAGGGCGAAGGTGGCGAGTTGGTGCGTCAGGTTTTGCACGACAAGGTCTTCCCGCTTCTTCACCAGCTCGCGGAACTCCTGGAAGCTGGCAAAACGTCCCACGCCCTCCCATTCATCCGTGGAATCGACGGGTGGGCCGTCGGAGAGTTTGGCGCGAGCACCGGGCCGAGGCTCAACGAGTGCGCGGTAGTGATCCCGCCAGCCACCAATGACATCGAAGTTCTCCAGCGCGAATCCAGGTGGGTCGATCTTCCTGTGACACGAGGCGCAATTGGCGATGTCGCGATGTTTTGCGAGTTGCTCCTTGATCGTGGTGGCACCGCGAATATCCGGCTCGATGGCCGGTACGTCCGGTGGTGGCGGCGGCGCGGGTGTGCCAAGGAACTTTTCGAGCACCCAGGTGCCGCGAATCACGGGCGAAGTTGTGCTGCCGTTTGAGGTGACCGCATGAATGCTCGCATGGGTCAACAATCCGCCGCGCACCGTCTGCGACTTGTCCAAACTCACGCGTCGGAAATCAGGGCCGACCACGCCATCGATGCGGTAGTGCTTCGCGAGACGCTCGTTGAGCATGGTCCAGTCGGAGTCGATGAGATTGGAGAGCGGCAGATCGCTTCGAAACATCTCCGATATGAAATGCTCTGTCTCGCCGCGCATGGCGGCTTCGAGTTCGGCATCGTATTCGGGATAGAGGTCGGCGTTCGCCTTCATCACGCCAACTTCGCGCACGCGCAGCCATTGGCCGGTGAAGTCATTCACAAAGCGGACAGAGCGAGCATCGGCCAACATGCGTTCGGCCTGCGTGCGCCGATTCGTGGCATCGAGCAAGCTGCCATCCGCCGCAGCCTTCAGCAATTCGTCATCCGGCGTGGAGCGCCACAGGAAGTAAGACATTCTCGATGCTATGGCGTAGGCGTCGGGACCGTTCGGCGGTTCTTCGTGATAGAGGAATCGCGGCGAGACCAGCATCGCAGTCAGCATGCCACGGAGCGATTCGTCGGGCTTCATTGTCTTCGCGAACTTCTCATACAGCGCTCGGTACTTCGCCACAGCGGCGTCATCCACGGGTCGGCGAAAGAGCTTCGGCGCGAGATGCGCCGCGATGGTGGCAGCTTTCTCTGGCGTGGGCTGCGTCGGATCGATGTCGCCAAACAAAGTGCGATGCCCCTGAGGTGGCCAGCTTTCATACACCGGTCCCTCAATGTTGAAGGAACGGATGGCGATGAACGGCCCCGGCTGATCGATCATCGTCCGGCCCTGCGAGTGCGGCGCGCCATCCATGATCGTGAACACCACGCGGTCGCCCGGCTCCAGGTAATAGCGGGCCTCGACCTCGCGCGGTTGCTCGTCGGTGAAGGCGAAGACGCTTTCCGCTTTCGGCAGCTTGCCTGAATAACCCTCGTTGACGGTGAACTTCAGCCGCGCGGGCTTGCCGTCGTTCTTCAGCGCATAGGCCACCGCTTTCACCCGATACCAGCCGGCCTCGCGCCCGGGAAGGCCTAATTGGGGCTCACCGCTGAAATACTTCTGCACGGTCATCACGGCGTCGAGCTGCGGGCCGTCGTCGGGTTTCGGCGGGCGCAGCATGCCGTTTTCGCGCACGGGGAAACGATAGCCATAGGCGGGGTCGTCTTTCGCCGCGGCCTGTATCTGCAGGGTGTGCTTCTGCTCGACGGGCCCGAGTTTGTCGAAGTTGGCCAGACGGTCCTCGAGGTCTTTGCGGCTGAGTTCGATGGCTCTCCGATTGCCGTCATGAAGCGTCAATGTCTTGCTCACCGTCTCGGGTCGCTTCGCCGGGGCGATCGCCCGGGTGAGGACAAACTCCGCCGCCTTCATGTATTCCTGCACCTGCGCGGCCGAGAGCATGAGCGCCGCGCCGTTGTTGTCGAAGCCGTGGTCGAGGGTGTCGTCGGGAAAACCAGCCGTGAAGTCGCCATGCACATCAAAGAGGTCAGCGATGGTGTTTTGATACTCCGCACGATTCAGGCGACGCAGCACCACTTCGCCGCCAGTGCCCTTCAGCACGCTCGCAGCACGCGTCAGCTCGCTTTGAATCCACTCCGTGACTTGCTCCACCTCGGCTTGTTTCGGCTGCTTTGCATCCTCCGGCGGCATCTCGCCGAGATGCAGATTGTCCAGCACGAGCTGCCAGTTCTCCGCATCCGCCGCTGTGGTGGAAACCTTCAGTTCATCGACCCGAAAGTCGCCCTTCTGCTTCTTCGGCCCGTGGCAGTCGATGCAGTAGGTTTGCAGGAAAGTGCTAAGCTTGGGATCGAGCTGAGGTGCCGCCGAAACAGATACGGCGAGGAGGAAGGTCAAGGCGATGGATTTCATCCGATGCGAGGTGTCACGAGTGATGCACGATCAGGGTGCCACGAGGCCAAAGGCACCGTCACGCAGGCCCTGGGCTCCGCCTTTGATGTCCGGCGGCGTGTAGCTGTGGACTTCCTGCCAACTTTTGCCGCCATCGGTGCTGCGCAGGATGTTCGTGCGCTGCGGTTGGATGCTGATGAGCGTTCCTTTGTCGCTGGCGATGATTTTGCCCTCGGGCACGGCGGCGGGGAGATCGCGCCAGGTTTTGCCATCGGCGCTGGCGCGGGATTTTTTGCCGCACAGCCAGAACTCACTACCGACGACGCTCAGCACGGCTCTCTGCGTGCCGGTGGCATGCTGGCCGTCCCACGTCTCGCCGGCATCGGGGCTGGTCCAAGCGTTGGTGGCGTTGCTATCAGTCATGAGCAGAAGCTTGCCATTGGAAACCATCGCGCCGCGACCGGTGGAGGCATCGAGTCCTTTCGGCGCGAGCCATTTCCACGTCTTGCCGAGATCATCGCTCGCGAAGAGGTTGCCAAACTTCGAGCCTTCCGTGCCGCGATTGTCTCCGAGCGCGAGGAAGCGCCTGCTCGCATCGCCGCAATACACCGCGCCGATGTGATGCGTGCTGAGCTTGCCGCGCGGGTCGTCCTTGAACGCGCCCCACATGCCGAAGGTGGTGAATGTTTTCCCAAGGTCCGCCGTGGCGCTGAAGGTCATGTAGCCGCTGGAGACGAAGACGCCCCTGCCGCCTGTCAGGCTCCACGCACCGGTCATCACGCGAGGGTCGCCTTTGCCCTCCGGTAGCTTCGACTCGCCGCTGGTGAGGTGGTGCCAGTTCACGGCATCATCGGAAGCGAGATAGATCGTCGGCCCACCCCAGCCGACCGGCACGGCGAAGACGCCATTGGTGTAGGCGACGGATTTCGTGGCCCACGGGCCGTGATCAGCGCCCGGCGCGGCGAAGAAGGCCTGCTTCCACGTCTTGCCGTCGTCCTTCGACGTGATGATGCGCGCTCCATGTCCCACGACGACGAAGGCACCGACTTTCGGGTTCGGTTTGAAGTCACCGCCAAGCGGAATGGAGGCGCGAATCTTCGCGTCCTCGGGAGATTCCTCCGCCCCTAATGTAGTGAACGAGAAGATGGCGGAAGCGAGGAGCAGTGGCAGTGGTTTCATGGAGGGGTATGAGAGAAGGTCTTGCTGTCTTTCAGATCACACCAGTTCCTTGATGACGCCATCAGCCTCGCCGCCCTGGAATTTATCGGGGACTTTCACGCCCATGACGCCGAACATCGTCTGCCAGAGATTGCCAAGGCGGGTGTCTTTCTGCTGGAGATGGCCCTGATGCTTGATGCCGATTTTGTGGCCGCCCACGAGCATGGTGGGCAGTTCGGTGTTGTTGTGCGCGTTGACCGTGCCGCCGCTGCTGCCCCAGACGAGCATGGTGTGGTCGAGCAAGGTGCCGTCGCCTTCCTTGGCGCTCTTGAGCTTTTCGATGAAGTAAGCCCAGTCCTCCATATACCAAGTGTCCACGGTGGTGAGCCACTTGAGCTTGTCGGGCTCTTCGCCGTGGTGGGTCATCTCGTGGTAACCGTAGGGGCAGCCTTTGTAGGCGTAGCAATGGGTGCCGTCGTTGAGGTCGCGGCGGGCGTAGTAGTTGATGACGCGCGTGCTGTCGGTCTGCAGCGCGAGCGTGATGACGTCGAACATGAGGCGCTGGTAGCGGCGGTAGTCGAAGTTGCCCTTCGCCTGCAATTCGGGGTCGAGCGCCTGGACGTTCTTGCCGAAGTCAATCGCGGCGACTTTCGGCTTCGGCTTGTCGAGCCAGGCGAGGTCGGTGGCGATGCTCTGCTCCACGTCGCGGATGGAGGTGAAGTATTCGTCGAGCTTGGCGAGGTCGTCTTTGCCGAGGCGGTTTTGCAGGTTCTTAGCCTCGTCGCGCACGGCATCGAGCACGCTGCCGGTGCGGCCAGCGCCGACTTTGCGGGCGGCGACTTCGTCAGGGCTTTCGGCGCGGAAGAGTTTGTCGAAGAGGATGTGCGGGCGGTTTTCCGCCGGGATGGGTGTGCCGCCGCGGGTCCAGGCAAGCGTCTTGTCAATGGTGCCGCTGCCGAAGCCGGTGCCGCGATGGATGCCGAGCACGAGGCTGGAGAAACGCGTGGCTTTGCCGACGGCCTCGGCGAGTTCCTGGTCGGCGGAGATGCGGAGTTTGGCGTCGGCTTTGTGCGTGGCGGTGCCGGTCAAGAAGGTGCGGTCACCGCCGTGGCCGCCGGAGTGGGTGAGCTTGAGGCCACTGATGAGGGTGAAGTCATCGCGTAGGTGTGCCACTGGTTTCAAAATGGTCGTGGCCTCCCACTCGCGGCCAAATTTGGCCGGCGTGTAATCGCGTCCGTTCATGCCGAGGCCCCACATGGTGAAGAGGGCGCGTTTCGGTCGCTCGCTCTCCGCGATGCCACCCGCCGTGGATGCCGCGCGTGCCAGCGAGGACATGGATTCCAGCCAGGGCAGCGCGAGCGAGACGCCGGTGCCGCGCAGGAAGGTGCGGCGGTCGATGGAGCGGTGTTTGAGGATGTTCATGGTGGTTACTTGGTTTGAAAAGGTTCGGAGGCGACGACGGCTTGCACGAGCGATTGCAGGCGCGGCTCGGATTTCAGGATGGTTTCGAGGGTGGCGTGGTCCACGTAGCCCACGGGGCGGCCGAGCGCGTAGGTGAGCAGTTTTTCCGTGAAGGCGCGGATGAACTTGTCCTGCTCGGCCATCAATCCGGCCTTGTAGCCAGTGAGGTCTTTGAACTCGCGTCCGGATTTGAGCGCGCCGCTGGCATCAATGACCGGTGCCTTCGCTCCTCCCATGCCTTCGCCGTTCTGCCGCTCGCGCCAGGCACCGATGGCGTCGTAGTTTTCCAGCGCAAGGCCGTAGGGGTCGAGCTTGGCGTGGCAACTTGCGCAGTTCGGTTCGTCGCGGTGTAGCTGGAGACGCTCGCGCACGCTGAGGTTCTTCTCGGCGGTGTTCGGTTGGATGTCGCCCGCGTTCGGCGGCGGCGGCGGTGAAGGGTCGTTGAGCAGCTTCTCCAGGACCCACGCACCACGACGCACGGGCAGCGTGCGAGTGCCGTCAGCCAGCAGGGTCAGCAGCCCGGCCATGCCGAGCACGCCGCCGCGATGATGCTCCGGCTTGAGCGCGACTTTTTGAAACGCCTCGCCGCTCACGCCCTCGATGCCGTAGTGCCGCGCGAGGCGTTCATTGATGACGAGGAAGTCGGAGTCGAGAAAGCTCGCGACCGGCAGATTCTCAGCGAGCACCTGTTGGAAAAACGCCAGCGGCTCCTCGCGGCTCGCGGTCTTGAGCGCGTTGTCGTAGCTCTTGTATTCCTTCGCTGGCTCGACGCTGCCGAACTGCTCCACATCGAGCCACTGACCGGCGAAGTTCTCGACGAAACGTCGGCTCCTCGCATCCGCCAACATGCGCGTGACCTGGGCGCGGAGCGTGGCGGGCTGCTTCAGGGTGCCTTTGGCCGCGAGCGCAAGCAGCGCGTCGTCCGGCAGGCTGCTCCAGAGGAAATAGGAGAGGCGGCTCGCGAGTTCGAAGTCGTTCAGCGGCCGCGTGCCCTTGGTGGCGGCAGCGGCGCGCGGTTGCGGCTCCTGGATGAAAACGAAGCCCGGTGAGCAGAGCATCGTCTGCAGCCCAAGTCGCAGCGCGTCTGGAAAGGGCATCTGCTCGCTCTGCATGGCACCGGCGGCGATGCGCACGAGTTTATCGACTTCCGCTTTTTCGACGGGCCGACGATACGCTCTCGGCAGCAGCGATGCGAACACCGAGTGCAGTCCGTTCTCATCCTGCGGCGTCTTGTCATCGAGTCCGAGCACCTTGTGGCTCGCCGGCGGCCATTCTTTCGGCAGCGGACCTGCCACCTCGATTTTGTCGAGGAAGAGGCGCGGTGCGGTGGCCGCGTTGTGCGTCGGATGCGGAATCCACTTCGGCCCGGTGAAGGCATCCAAGTCCTTGAGCACCTGCTCACGCTCGGCCCTGAGTCGCGTGGCTTCGGCATCGTCACGCGCGGCCACAGCCTTTGAGATTTTGCCCTGCACCACCAGCCATCGCAGATGGACGTTGCCCCATTCGGGATTGTTGACGCGCAGGTTGTTGATGCCGTTCCAAGTCGGCACCAAGGGCTTCTGCTGGTCGGGCTGACCGGCCCGCAGGAACACCAGCGTCTCCGCCACGCCTGGTTTCTCCAGCGTTCCCTCGATGGTGACGTCATGGATGCTCTCCAGCGGCGTGCCGGTGGCGTAGGTGAGGCGCATCACCACCGGAGTGCCCCGCGCACCGGGCGAGGCCCCGGCATGAATGCGCACGCGATAGTAGCCGTCCTGCGTGACCAGCTTCGTCAGGTCGGGGCGCGGTCCATGCGGCACCATCGCCCACGTCTTATCTTCATCGGGTTTGCCGCCGTGGCCCGCCCACATCTCGACGCCAGTGGCCTTCTTGTCGTAGAACGTGGGGCCGAGGGGAATCTGATGCGCATTTGCCTGCGCCACTTCCGTGGTAGGGCCTTCGTTTCTGTTCAGGTGCCGCTCCGCCTCATAGACATA
>JBIKYB010000206.1:0-8975 GCA_044355475.1 Prosthecobacter sp. | reverse complement strand
GGAGCTTGCGCTGGCCTCGCCTTCGCTGTTCTCGGCTTTTACTTCATCGGGCGTGGCATCACCGTGAAAACCAGTGCCTTGGTGAACGCCTTCCGCGCCATGCGTGCCGGAAATTTGAACATCCGCGTCCCCGCCAGCGGTGGTGATGATCTCGACCTCGTGCAGACGGAGTTCAACACCATGATCGAGCACATCCGAGACGAGGATCATCGCAAACATGCGTTGCTCATCGAGTACGAGGGTGCCAAGCGCCAAGCTGAGGTAGCCACTGCGGCCAAGGGCAACTTCCTTGCCAATATGAGCCATGAGATCCGCACGCCGATGAATGGCATCATCGGCACCACCAGTCTCCTCATTGAGATGGGGCTGGAAGAGGAGCAGGAGGAGCTTGTTCGCATGATCCGCTCCAGCGGCGAGTCCTTGCTCCACGTCATCAATGACATCCTCGACTTCTCCAAGCTCGAGTCTGCCAAGATGGACATCGAGAAAATCCCCGTCGATCTCGAAAAGCTCCTCGGCGATACCACCGACGTCTTCTCCCACAAGGCCGCCGAGAAAAACATCGAGCTCAACGTCCACCTCGACGCCGCCCTGCCGCGCCGGGTCATCGGCGACTTCCAGCGCATCAAGCAGGTGCTCGTCAACCTCGTTGGCAACGCCATCAAATTCACCGAGAAGGGGGAAATCCTCCTGCTCGTCCGCCAAGTCACACGCCAGACCTCAATGGGCGATCAAACGGTGCTGCATTTCTCGGTGCGTGACACTGGCATCGGCATTTCCGCCGATAAAATTGGCCAGTTGTTCCAGGCCTTTAACCAAGCCGACGCCTCCACCACGCGCAAATACGGCGGCACTGGCCTGGGCCTCGCCATTTCCAAGAAGCTCGTGAAAATCATGGGCGGTGAGATCAGCGTCATCAGCGAGGAGGGCAAAGGCTCTGACTTCTTCTTCGAACTGCCGCTCCAGGTCGCCGCAGATGATGAATCGCGTGAGGAGGAGCTAGTCTGGCTCGATGTCGTCAAAGGCAGGCCCGTCACCATTTTCAGTGCTCATCCCACCACGCTTCAGGTGCTGAACCAATCCCTCATGCAATGGGGCATGAGCGTCACCCTCCTGCGTGAAAAATCTGTCTTTGAGCTGGAAAACCAAATCGAGGAGGCGGGTCTATTCATCCTCGACGTCTCCTGCCTGCGCCAGGAGGAGGCTCAGCCGCTGCTCAATGCTGCCGCCGTCCGTGGCACCGCCATCGTCACGCTCATGTCCATCACGAACGTCAAGTTGGACCGTGATCGTTTCGCTCCACCGCCCGGCAGCCGCCATCTCCGTCTTTCCAAGCCGATCAAGCGTCGCGATCTCCTGCGCAGCATGTCTGAGCTGTACCGCATGCCACGCCGCGTCGTCGTGGCGGCCACCGCGCCAGTTTCACCGATGCTCGCGCCCCAGGGCATGCCGATGCTTCGCCCGGCGGCGGCTCCGGTCATGCAGGCGGCACCTGCGCAGATGATGATGCCGCAGGGCTTCTCCCCTGCCGCCCCCTACCCGCAGCAGCCGATGTTGCAGCCTCAGCCAATGGTGGTGCCACAGCACGCCGTCCAGCCTGCCGTCCAGAGCTTTGCACCGGCTCCCGCCTCAGCCCCGAACACCGCAGGCTCCCACGCCGCCTCCGGTGGGCATGATGCCCAAGTCTCCAGCTCCACCAACCGCGCCATCGCCAACGCGGCCAAGGCAGAGGCCAATAACTTCGCCAGCCAGCACCCAGCGCGCCTCCTGCTCGTCGAGGACCAGCCTTTGAACCAGAAGATCGCCGTCATGCTCATGCAGCGTCTCGGTTACACCAAGATCGACATCGCCAACAATGGCGCGGAGGCCGTCGAAATGTCCGCCCAGGGCAGTTACGACATCGTCTTCATGGACTTGCAGATGCCCATCATGGGCGGAATCGAGGCCACCCGCCGCATCCGGGGAAATTTCCAGCTCAAGCACCAGCCCGCCATCATCGCCATGACCGGCCACGCCCTCACCGGTGTGAAAGAGGAGTGCCGTGAGGTCGGCATGAACGCCTTTCTCACCAAGCCCGTCAGCCTCGACGACTTCCGCCGCGTCATCCCGCCCGCGCTCTCCGTTGAGGCCTCGAAAATACCGATGAGCCTTTGACGCTGCTGCCTGCTGAAATGGCTCTTGGGGTCAGAGGTGAGAGGTGAGAGGTGAGAGGTGTCGCCGGGCGTAACGCCGCATCTGACATCTGACTTCTCACATCTCACTTCATCAGCCCTCCCCCTCGCTCTGAGGAAGCCCCCGCAGCTTACTTCATGAGTTCGGCCAGCTTGGGGCTGATGGCATCTGCCCAGATCTGGTAACCGGCGGCGGAGAGATGCAGGAAGTCCGGCATGATCTCCTTGGTCAGAGAGCCGTCGGGCTGGAGGAATTTTTCGCCGATGTCGAGGAAGTGGACGTTCTGACCGTCGTCGAGCTTGGCGATGATGGCGTTGACCTGCTTCAATTTGTCACGGCCCGGATTAGGGCTGGCTTTTTCACCCCGTGGGAACACGGCCAGCAGCAGAAGCTTGGCCTGCGGCTGCTTGGCGCGGATGGTTTCGACGATGACCGTGACGCCCTTGGCGATGCCTTCCGCCGAATCCTGCCCGGAGTTGTTCGTGCCGATCATGAGCACCACCGCCTTGGGTTTGATGCCATCCAGCTCGCCATTCGTGATGCGCCAGAGCACATGCTGCGTGCGGTCGCCGCCGATGCCGAAGTTCGCGGGCGTGTATTGGCCGAAGGCCTTGTCCCAGATCTCCTTTTTGCTGCCCCAGCCTGCGGTGATGGAGTCCCCCAGAAACACGAGCTGCGCCTTGCCTTCCTGGGCGATTTTGACGAAGCGCTCATGCGAAGCCGCGAAGCCGGGGTTCACCTTGCCATCGGGGCCAAACTTCTGCGCGGCCACATCCGGCGGCTGCGGCGGCATTTTCACCGCAGGCGCGGCAGGTTTGACGGCGGGAGCCGGAGTTTGCGCCTGGGCGGCGGTGGAAAGGAGCAGGAGGAAGGATGCGGCGGCAAGGTGGTTAAATTTCATGCGCAGCGAGTGTGAGCGGCGCAGCTCGACGACACAATCCTAAAGTGAAAGCAGACAAGTTCGGAGGAGACGAAGAGGTCAAGAAATGGTCAAGGGAGTCAAGGGGTGGTCAAGACGGGCGATCTTGACGCTCTTGACCTCTTGACGGCGCAGCCAGCTTGACCACTAAGCGAAGCTACTTGCCCAGCCTGTAGATGGCACCGTTCCAGTCGAGCACGAGCATCTCACCCGCGGCGCTGGCGCAGAAGGCGGTGGGCTTGACCAGCACTGAAGGCTTCTTCTTTGGATTGTCGGCAGGAGTTTGCGGGCTGGTGTAGAGCAGTTCGTTGGAAAGCGTTTTGCCAGCGTCATCGGTTTTGAGCGCCCAGATTTTGCCGAGCACGAAGTCGCCATAGACATAGGCCCCCTGGAGCTCCGGCTGTGCCTTGCCGGTGTAAACAATGCCGCCAGTGATGCTGAGGCCTTCGGCGTGGTTGTAGGAATGAATCGGCTCGATGAACTTGGCGTCGGCAGGCGGAGTGTCGGTGTTGAGCGGGAAGGCGGCGGGGCCTTCACGGAACTGCCAGCCGTAATTGCCGCCGTTGGTGATCCAGTTGATCTCCTCCCAGATGTCTTGCCCGACATCGGCGCACCAGAGGCGGCCTTTGGCGTCAAAGCTCAGGCCCCAGGGATTGCGGATGCCGTTGGCGTAGATCTGCGGCAGCGCATTGACGCCGCTGGCGTAAGGATTGTCGGCGGGAATGCCGTAGGCGTTACTGTACTCGCGGCTGTTAACGTCGATGCGGAGGATTTTGCCGTAGAGCGTGGCATTGAGCTGGGACATCTTCAATTCGCCGTTGCGCTTCGAGTTGTCACCCACGCCGATGTAGAGGAAGCCGTCGGGTCCAAACAGGATGTTGCCGCCATGGTGGTTCCAGTTGATGAGCGGCACTTCGAGCAGGGTGCGCTCGGATGTTTCGTCCGCCTTGTCGCCATCCGCCTTCATTTCGGTGATGACGAGGCGTTTCGGCTTCTGAAGGGTGTAGCAGAGGTAAAACAGGCTGTTCTCTTTGAACTTCGGATGGAAGGCCAGTCCGTTCAGACCTTCCTCAAACAGGCCATCCTTCGCCTCCATGCCACGCGGGGAGAGATCCAGGAAGGTTTTGGCTTCGGCGGCCTGTTCGTCCTTCGGCAGGATGAGAATCTTGCCGCGCTGGAGGGCGAGGAACTCGCGCCCGCTGCCGTCTTCCGGGATCACGATGGCGATCGGCCGCTCCGTGGTGAGCTTTTCATAGACGCGGGTGAGCTTGTGAGTGTCCGCTGCAAAGGCAGTGGACGCGGCGAGGGCGAGGCAGAGAAGGGAGCGCATAAGGTCGAGATAGTCAGTCGATGCGGGGCGAGTCTTGCAGGGCAATGAAGAAAATCTCTGTCCTGATGCAGCCCGGGCGGCCTTTCTCATGCGGTCAGGGGCGGTCACTCCACCATCCGCGCCTTCAACGCCGCCGTCGGCATCATGCAGGTCTCCGCTTGGCCAAACCAGCGGTAGCGGTGGCGGGCGATGAAGAAATACAGCGGGTCACGCAGCGCTCGTGGCAGCAGTTTGAAGATGAGGGCCAGCTTCCACAGGCCGCCGAGGCTGCGGGCCACTTCGAGGGCGGCGTCGCTGGCCCTGAAGGCTCCGTGGGGCGTCAGAAAGAGGAAGGTGTTCGGCGCTTCGGGATCAAGGCCGTGGCGTGAGTAGAGTGCACGACCCAGTTCGCTTTGGATGGGGGCAAACTTGATCTGACCCGCCGGATCACGCCGCAGGATGAAGCGCACGCTGGCGTCGCAAAGATGGCAGACGCCGTCAAACAGCAGCAGGTGATCATGGCTAGGATCGTAGGAGGGCACGGCGGAACGAGTTTACGTCGGGCATCCGCCGTCGTCGTCGCCGAAATCCAGCCCTGAGCCACGAACTCAGGGCCGACGCACCCAAAACACGGAGAAAGTCCTGAGGGGAATCAAAGTGGAGGGTTGACCCATGGGCCGGTCTGCGGGCGCTGGAGATCCGTGCCGACCTAGACCGCATCTGGAACCTGAGCAGCATCCAACCGCAGCAGGGACGCTGCATCCTGAACTTTTACGGCCCGCCGGGAACGGGAAAGACGCGCGCCGCGCTGGGCATTGCGTTGCGTCTTGGCAAGCCACTGTATCAGGTGGACTACAGCGCAGTCATATCGAAATACCTCGGCGACACCGCCAAACACATCAAAGCCGCCTTTGCTGCTGCCCGTGAGCATGACGCGGTGTTGTTCTTCGACGAAGCCGACAGCCTGCTCTCAAAGCGCGTCGCCACTGGCGAGTCCTGCTCCACAAGCATCAACCAGAACCGCAACTGCCTGATGCAAGAGTTGGACCGCTTCGACGGCGTGGTGATCGTGACCACGAACTTGTTCGAGAACTACGACCCCGCGCTGCTGCGCCGCATCCAGCGCCACATCAAATTCCGCGTTCCAGACGTCTCCATGCGCCGGGAGCTGTTCGCTCTTCATTTACCCAACCCAGATCGGGTGCAGGCTGATTACGCGGTTATCGCGGAGCTATCACGTGGCCTCAGCGGTGGGGACATCTTGAATGTGTGCGTGAATGCGATCCATGCGGGGAGCACGGATGCTGATTCGGCAAAGTGGTTGGTGACGCAGGAGATGCTGGAGCGGGAGATTGCAAAGGTGAGGAAGGCGAAGGCGGAGCACGTGGGAGAGAAGGGGAAGAACCGGAGGAGGATCGGGTTTCAACCGAGTTGATCGGCGGGGAAATTGCTTTTGAGGGGGCCGGGTCTAGTTGGCCTTGGGCGTGGTGCGGGGGCTGTCCAGTTTCCTCACCCTAGGCAGGGAAACGGGAAACGAGTGGAAACGAGAGGGAAACGGCAGGGAATCAAGCCCTGACCAGTGTCACTGCCCATATGGGGAATGACACCGATTGTGTAGCTTGTCTCAAGGTTCTTGAGCATCCCGCTTGCGTTTCGCCAGTGCGGACAGTTCCTTGGCGAATCCCGCCATCTGCGATTTGGTCAGTTGCCCCGCCAGTTCGTGTGGTTCTAACTCTTTCCGCTGTGGCTTGGGTTTTGGATGCGGTTTCTTCGGGGGTTTCATGCTGGTACGCTAGCATGCACGTCAAGGAAGTGGCGATACATCACCGCGTCCACTGCTCGGCTCGCCGCGAGCGCCCGGCATCTTCTACACGCTGCCACCATTTGGCATCGCGCTCGGCCTGTTCGCGCTTGCTCTGCTTGTGGCAGTAATACACCAATAAAACCCAAGCTAGCGCGCCTCCTTGGATACACCAGCTCCCGCAGCATGCCCGTCGGCGGCCTGACGCCCGGCGGCATGTACCAGTTCCAAGTCCGCGCCGTCGGTGGCAGCACCGGCTACAGCGACTGGAGTGATCCCGTGAGCCACATGAGCCTGTAACCCCATCAAGACCGGGAGACCGGGAGTGGAGGAGACTGGGAGCTAAGCCTCTCACCCGCCGCTTCCGGCTGCCCATTTCAAAATCTCCAACGCTCACAAGCTTTGCCCCCCTTGCCCCCATGCAACCTCCAAGTGGTAAACGAGGTCCGTGTGCAACTGCTCGACTAATGCAAGAGCATTATGCCTTCGGACCATTGGTCAGCCAGTGGCACCCAGTACTTCATGACACGGTCAAAAATGAACCCTGTTGTCTAAACAATGATTCTTTTGAGAACCCTGCCTGCTTGTGGATGCGTGGATCAAAGGCTGATCAGGAAGATCCTACCTGAAAGGAATATGTTCTCCGGAGAGGAGTGACTGGACCAACGCCGGGCGGAGACGGAAAAACCGGGAGCGGACCTCCGGATCGGCGGTGAAGAAATAGTTGCGCCGGATCCTGCCTTCCGGCAGCGATTCGCGCTTTTCAGCCATGATCACGGATGAGTCTACCCACTGGCCCAGCGAGGCGCATTCTTCAAGGCCGATCTGAACGTCGGTGAGGGCCCGGATGGATGTCCAGTGTAGTTCAAAACCGGTGGCGACCCGATGGATGCTCAAGGCGGGAGGCATGGTGTCCGCACGGGTGGGGTCCGAGGCGGCGATATATTCCATCAGGTTCGAGTTGCCGTCACCGTCGCTATCCACGGTTTCCAGACCGGCGGTCGCATTGCCCGGGAAATAGCGGTTTCTCCAGTCCGCGAAACTCAGCGCCGCCTCCGCGCCGCCTTCGGTCACCCAAAGCACCGAGGTCTGCCCGGGCCCGCCGATGCGGTAGCGCAGCGGATCCGCAGCCAAGGCGATGTTGAGCACGGGAACCTCGGTGCCCGCGGGAGCGCTGCCGAGCGGCGTGACCGTGAGCGAGCTGGACGCCTGCCCCGCGGCGAAGCTAATGCTTGCGGGAAGCGACTGAAAATTGACCCCATTGACCAGCGTGCCATCCATAACGAGAGGCACAACGAGCGCTTGGTCCAGACCGCCGTCGCGGATTACCTTGACGATGCCGGTGAGGCTGGGTTGCGAATGAATGTGGTGGACGGTCTGGATCGCGAGCGTGCTGACGCCCGCGAGCCCCGCGTTGAGAGCTGCCCCGCCATCGCTCACTTGGGCCACCGGCAAGGCGGTGATGGAGAGGCTGGTGGCAAGCCCATTCCGGTCCGGAGCGGGCAGAATGTTGAAGACCGCCTGGGTGGCCCCCCTGGCGAGAGCGACACTGCGTACGGCGCCGGTTCCCTGGGAACCGAGGATCTGATAGTCCGCATCCACCCGGGCGGTTCCGCCCAGGCTCAAGGGCACCTGGATGGCGGCGCTGGTATTGCCACTGCGCGTTACGGTGAGCTGGCGCGGACTTCCCGGCGAGGCGGGATCCGCCGCGGAGATGGCGAGACCGATGACACTGTCATAGCGCGGCCCGCCGAGTTTCAGGGTTCCCTCACCCACTAAACGGGGCAGGTCGCTGCTGCCAAAAGCCACGCCCTCGAGGGTGATGGTCTGGTTGGGGATCGTGCCGACTCCTTCATAAATCAGCTCAAGGCGGGTATCGACACGTGGTGTATTGTTCGCATCGCGGGTGACCAGTGTTTTGAGTTTCACGTATTGGGATGGTAGGCCGGCCTTCCCGGCAAACAGCTCGGTGAGGTCGATGGCATCGCCAGCGACTGCCGAGAAATCCGTGATGACATCGTTACCACCAGTTTTGGAGAACAGGAAGTGGTCCGCACCGCCCTTGCCGGTGAGGCGGTTGTTGCCCATGCCGCCGCGCAGGATGTCGGGTTGGTCGGCACCTGCCAAGGTGTCATCACTCTCGCCGCCGCAGATCGAGTTGCGCACCCCGGTGGCGCCGGTGATCGCCACGGGTTGGCTGCTGCCGCGGTGGTTCCAGACCCGCAGCCCCTGCCAGCGCGCCAGCTGGTAATCCTCGATCAGCCCCTGAATCTCGGGAGACAAGGGCCGGTCGTAGAACAACACCTCGCGCAGCGAGCCGTTGAAGAAGTTCTCCGCAACGGGCGAGCTGAAGGGCTGGCGGGCACCGACCGTGGTGAACGAGGAAAGCGGCGCATCCTCGCCGGCGCGGGATCTGAATTTACCCATGCCCGGAATCCGCAGCTCGGTGCCTCCCTCCGAACTCGCCAGCGTGAGTTGCACCATCTTGTGGGGATCGACCACCGGCCCGAAGATCGTGCGGCCGTTTTGCACGACCTTGAGCGAACGGCCGTGAATGCCGGACTGCGGTCCGCCGATGCTCACTTCGAGATCGGAACTGCTGAAGAGCGTTTGGTCGGACTCCGTCTCGGCATCGAGTTCAAAGGCCATCAGCGCGACGAATTGCCCGAGGTTCACCTCCCGCTCATCCAGGTAGAGGAATTGCGAGGCATCGAACGCCAGTCGCCCCGCGCCATCGGCCAGCGGCCGGGCCTCGGAGTAGGGCTGGTAACCAT
>JBIKYB010000205.1:0-8976 GCA_044355475.1 Prosthecobacter sp. | reverse complement strand
ATAAAACAATTGAGCAAACCCCGCCTTGGGCTTTTTCGGGGGTGAAAAGCTGATTTTCAGCGCATTGGCGGCCTGATTTCAGATGCGGGGCAGGAACGGCCCTCGGTGAAGGTTCCTGATCGCTGATTTGCAATCTTTCGAGTGGCGAAGCTGCTTGGCAGTAGGCCGGATGTGTTCGGCGCACAAAAATATCGCCAACATCATGAATTTCCTTCGCCGAACTATCCGGCTGGTTCGGGAGCGTGGGTGTCAGAGGCAGCCAAAAAAGCCGGATAGTTTGGCAAAGATGACGTGCATGCTGGCGGGCCTTTTCCCGCCAAACACATCCGGCCTACGATGAGGGCACCACGCCAGCTATTTTTCAAACTTACCCCAAGATCTCACATCTTAGGCGAGCGGCATTCATGCTGGGCAGTGCTGTCAGCAAACCTTCGGCTCGATCTCGTCACACTGACCTGCAACGAGTGTCAGGCAGGCCATGCAGCGGTCCTGGAGCGGGTAAGTCTGCGCACCGGTGAACTGCGCGGCTTTGCCAGTGGGAAACGTGGGATTGAGCGCTGTGTCGAAGGCGATCTGCCAGACGGTGTCCTTCGTGCCTGGCAATACGAACGGGTGGGATTGGGTACCGTTGTTGAACAACAGCAGCAGCGGTTTGGTCGAGCTATCGTCCGCTCCCAGAAGTGCGCCGAAGTGGCGGCGGTCGGGGTTGTGCCATTCCTCGTGGCAGAGCAGGGTGCCGTCTCCTTCGAGCCAGGAGACATCGGGAAGGCCGCTGGCGTGGTTGGGGTTGCCATTGAAGTAAGTGCTGCGGCGCAGGGCGGAGTGCTCGCGGCGGAAGGCGGTGATGCGGCGCGTGAATTCCAGCATGTCCTCGTCACAGGTGCTCCAGTCGAGCCAACTGATCTCGCTGTCCTGGCAATAAGCGTTGTTGTTGCCGCGCTGGGTGCGGCCGCGCTCATCGCCCGCTGTGAGAAACGGAACGCCGAGAGAGCAAAACATCGTGGCGATCATGCCCCGGCGCAGCCGGGCACGGATTTCATTGATCTGTGGGTCCGTGGTGGAGCCTTCGAAGCCGCAGGTGGTGCTGTGATTGCTGTCGTCTCCGTCGCGGTTGCCCTCGCCATTGGCCTCGTTGTGTTTGCGCTCGTAACTGACGAGGTCGAGCAGTGTGAAGCCGTCATGCGAGGTGAGAAAATTGATGCTCGCCTGCGGTGGGCGCTGGTTCCAACTGAAGATGTCTTGGCTGCCGCAGAGCCGCTTGGAGAACTCGGCGGTGCTGCCTGGATCACCACGCCACCAGCCGCGCACGGTGTCGCGGTACTTGCCATTGAGCTCACGCCATGGCTTGGGGAACTGGCCGACCTGGTAACTGTCCATACGCGAGATGTCCCAGGCCTCGGAGATGAGTTTCACGCGTGAGAGCACCGGGTCCTGCGTGACGGCACTGAGAAATTGCGACTGCGGGTGGAAGCTGTGCGTCTCATTTCGCGCCACCGTCACGGCGAGGTCAAAGCGGAAGCCGTCCACATGCATCTCCGTGACCCAGTAGCGCAGGCTATCCATGATGAGCCGCAGGCCGCACACGCTGGCAGAATCCACCGAGTTGCCGCAGCCGGTCATGTTGTGGTAGCTCGCGCCGCTGGCACCGTAGTAATGGCGGTAGTAGCCGTAGTCGTCGAGACCGCGAAACATCAGCATGGGTCCGTTCTCATCGCCTTCTGCTGTGTGATTGTACACCACATCCAGGATGACCTCGATCCCGGCGGCGTGCAGTGCTTTCACCATGGCCTTGAACTCACGCACCTGCACCTGCGGGTCGCTCGCAGCGGCATAGGTGTTGTGCGGGGCGAAGAAGCCGATCGTGTTGTAGCCCCAGTAGTTCGTGAGGTTCTTGTCCAGTAGGAAGGCGTCGTCGAGATGCTGCTGCACCGGCAGCAACTGCACGCTGGTGATGCCCAGATCGCGCAAGTAGCCAGTGACGGCCGGGTGCGCTAGGCCCGCATAGGTGCCGCGCAAATGAGCTGGCACCTGCGGATGTGTCTGCGTGAAGCCTTTCACATGCATCTCGCAGATCACCGTATCCCGCCACGGCACCTGCGGCGCGGTGTCGCCACTCCAGTCGAACGACTCGTCGATCACGACGCTTTTCAAGGCCGTAGCGCCATTGTCGATGCTGCCCGGCGGGTGTTGAGGATCAGGCACCGTGCGCATGTTCTCCGCCGCGTCAGGCTTGCCATGGATCGCCCGTGCGTAGGAATCGAGCAGGAGTTTGTGTGGATTGAAGCGCATCGTGTGTACCGGCTGCCACGGCCCCTGCGCTCGGTAGCCGTAAAGCGTGCCCGGACCTGCGCCGCGCACCGTGGCGTGCCAGAGGTCGTTCTCGCCGCGCTGCATGCGCACACGCGCCGTTTCACGCGTGGTGTCGTCAGGATCATACAGGCACAGGTCAATGGCGGTCGCATGGCGTGAATAGACCGCGAAGCGTGTGCCCTCGCGTCCCAGTCGTACTCCCGGAATGGTGGGCAGATCACGTTCCTCCAGGGGAACACTGGCGGACACATTTGATTGGGCGGCGGACGGTACAAACTTACGTTTCCAGCTTCGTAGCAATGGTTGCATGAGAGCTATCACGCACAACGTTTGCCATGCCGCCATGAATTATCGTCCTCTCGCCGTCCTTTTTTTGCTGCTCAACACCCTCTGGCTGCAAGCGGTGGAGCCTGCCGATCCTGCCCGCTTTGAAAAAGCCATTCGAGCCTTCGAAATCGAGGATCTGGCCAGCCCGCCGCCGGAGGGCGTGACGCTGTTCACCGGTGCCTCAAACATCCGCCGCTGGCAGTCCCTGCCGGAGCGTTTCAAGAAATCGCCAGTGCTCAATCGCGGCTTTGGCGGCTCGCACATCAGCGACGCGGTGCATTTCGCCGACCGCATCGTCACCAAGTACAAGCCGAAGCAGATCTATCTCAACGCCGGTGGCAACGATCTGCACTCGGGACGCACGCCGCAGGAGGTTCTCGCCGCGTTCGAGGCCTTCGTGACCAAAGTTCAGCAAGACCTGCCGGACACCAGCATCGCCTTCCTCTCGATCCCGACCTCGCCGTCACGCTGGGACGAGGTCGAGCTGGTCAAAACGACGAACAGCCTCATTTCCGCAGCCTGTGCGAAGAACAGCGTCGATTTCATCGACATCTTCCCGCTTCTGCTCGGCGCGGATGGCAAACCGCGTCCAGAGCTCTACGTCGAGGACAAGCTGCACTTCAGTGAGGCCGGTTACGATGTGGTGACCTCCGCGATCCGCTGGCAGAAGGAAATCCACGACTTCGCGAAGCAGGACGCCGAAAAAGCACCGCCTGCCAACCCCATCGTCTTCACCGGCAGCTCCAGCGTCCGAATGTGGAAGACGCTGGCAGACGATTTCCCCGGCCTTCCCGTCATGAACCGCGGGTTCGGCGGCTCCGAGGTGTTTGATTCCTTCAACTACGCGCATCTCACCGTGCTGCAGTATCTGCCCAAGCACATCGTCATGTATGCCGGTGGCAACGACAGCAACGCGGGCAAAACCCCGCAGCGCGTGCTGGCCGACTTCAAAGCCTTCGTCGCCCGCGTGCATGCCGCCCTGCCCGAGTGCCGCATCAGCTACATCTCCAATGCGCCCAATCCGAAACGCTGGGCGTTGATCGAGCAGATGCGCGAGTGCAGCCGTTTGATCGAGGAGTTCACGAAGACCGACAAGCGCCTTCAGTTCATCAACGTCTATCCGCACATGCTCGGTTCTGATGGCCTGCCGAAGCCGGACATCTTCTTGAGAGACCAGCTCCACATGAACGAAAAAGGCTACGCCATCTGGAAAGAGGTCGTCGGGCCGCTGTTGAAGTGATCACACTTCAAACACCCCGCTGCCGCCGGAGAGGAAGACCTCCCAGTCCCGCACCTTGTGGTGGTTCTTGATGAGATGCGTCACGGGAAGCTCACGTGGCACAAAGGGGCGGCGTAGCAGCTTCAAACCGGCCTCCTCAGGCAGCTTGCTGCCTTTGCGGCTGTTGATCTTGCGGTCTGCCAGCACGCAGTTCTCCCAGGTGCTGGCCCCGCCGCGTGAGATGGGCACGATGTGGTCGATGTTCCCCTCGTTCGGCTTGAGCTTGCGGCCCGTGTACTGGCACACTCCGCCATCGCGCTCCCAGATCGCCTTCGCGCAGAATTTCGGCCGACGTTTCGGCACCTTGTCAAAGCGGGCCAGCACCAGCACCGACGGCACGCGCACCGGACCGTGAACGGTGCCGATGCGGTTGTCGCCCTCGCGCACATCCAGTTCCAGCCAGTCCTCCCAGGTCACGGGCCGCATGTCGCCGCCGTCGTGGATGTCGAGCGCGGTTGCATTGCCAGCCGCCATCATGCTAAAGGCATCGATCGGCGTTTTCGAGTCGATGGCCTGCCAGTGCCGGTTCAGCACTAGTACAGTGGTTTTCGTCAACAATTCATTCATGCACAGCTCCTGAGTTTGGAATTTCGGCACGAAGGAAATCACGCATGAAGCGCGAGTTCCTTGATGTTGGACGACCATGCTGGCGAGTCCCGGCGATTTGCCAAGTGCCAAGTTTGTTTCCTCCGCCGGTCCAGGAAAAATGCCACTGGGTCACCCCGGCGGCATTCGTCATTCCGAAAGGAACATCTCCCAGTCCCGCACGCCGTGTGCGTTGCGGATCAGCAGTGTCACCGGCAGTTCGCGTGGCACAGTCGGTCTTCGCAGCAGCTTCAAACCGGCTTCCTGAGGCAGCTTGGCGCCTTTGCGGCTGTTGATGCACTTGTCCGCGAGGACGCAGTTTTCCCAGGAGGTGGGTCCACCGCGTGAGAGCGGCACGACGTGGTCGATGTTGCCTTCGTGCGGTCGCAGCTTGCGGCCCGTGTATTGGCACACACCGCCATCCCGCTCCCAAATGCCACGCGCACCGAACTTCGGGCGCTTTTTGGGCACCTTGTCGAATTTCGCAAGCACGAGCACTGAAGGCACGCGCACCGGTCCTTTCACGGTGCCGATCACGTTGTCGCCTTCGCGGACTGGCAGCGTCAGCCATTCGTTCCACGTCACCGGCCGGATGTGCCCACCGGTTTCGATGTCCAGCGCTGTCGCCGCGCCTCCCGCGATCATGCTGAAGGCCTCCATCGGCGTTTTCACGCCAATGGCCTGCCAGTTGCGATTGAGCACCAGGACGGTGGATTTGGTGAGATGCGAGTTCATGAGTATGGAGTGCCGACGATTCGTCGGCCTTGAGGTTTGGAAGGGCGACGAGTCGTCGCCGCTCCATGTTGCGGTGTTCGTTCTTCAGTCTTCCGCCGGTCCCTCGGGACACATCTTGACGATGCGTGTCTCAAACTTGCCGAGGACATCCACGAGGTCCGTCTGCGCTGCCATGACGCTGTGGATGTCTTTATAGACGCCGGGCACCTCATCAATGCCGGCGCTGAGGAGTTCGACACCAGCGGCGTCGAGCTGCTTCTTCACGCCGCCCCAGGTGAAGCTCTGCTTCGCCAGCGAGCGGCTCATGACGCGACCGGCCCCATGGGAGGCGCTAGAAAGCGAGGACGCTTTGCCTTTGCCACGCACGAGGTAGCCAAGCGTTGCCATTGAGCCGGGGATGACGCCGAGTATGCCGTCACCCGCAGGCGTCGCGCCTTTGCGATGCACGATGACCTCGCGCTCCGCGCCGTCGATGAGATGCGTTTCCTTCCAGGCGAAGTTGTGATGGTTCTCGATGTCGAGCATGACATGAGCACCAACCTTCTTCGCGATGTACTTGTGGATGAGCGCATGATTTGCCGCGGCGTAGCGGCCCATGAGGTTCATGGCGGCCCAGTATTCCTGGCCCGCCTCTTCCTCAAAAGTCAGCCACGCGAGGTGCTTCATTTCCTTCGGCAGATCGTAGCGACGATCCATCGCGATGCGGCTGTAGTGCTGGCAAACCTGCGCTCCCGTGCCGCGAGAGCCACTGTGGCTCAGGAGGGCGAGGTACTCGCCCGGTAGCACGTCAAAGCCGGATTCCTTCAGCGCGGCGGACTGCTCGGCATTCACGTCCATGGCTCCGAACTCGACAAAGTGGTTCCCAGAGCCGCTCGTGCCGAGCTGCGCCCAGGCTTTGTCCTTGAAGCGTCGCGTGATCGGCGAAACGGCCCAGTCCTCGTCCATCACCTCGTGCATGCGCTTGTCCTTGAAGGCACCGCCCATGCCGAAGTTCGTCTCGCTTTCCAGAATGTTCGCCAGCCGGTCCTTCTGACCTGCGATGGTGCCCGCCTTGCGATCATACACGCTCAGTCGCATGCGACACGCGATGTCCACGCCGACCGCATACGGGATCACACAGCCTTCCGTGGCCAATACGCCACCAATCGGCAGCCCATAGCCCACATGCGCATCCGGCATCAGCGCTCCTGCGACCGCCACTGGCAGCGCACACGCGTTCGCCATCTGCTGCACCGCAGCCGCATCGAGCCCCGAGCCCCACTGCGCCCAAGGAGCCAGCGCATCCCGCTGCTTATAAGCGGGCGCATACAGATCACGCGCAAACACCTCGCGCAGCGGATCGCCGAGAAACGCCTCCGGCTTCGCAAGGATCGCGCCCAGCTCCTCTTCGAGCCGCGCCGAGTCCCCACCCTGCGTCATGAACTTCGCGATGAAGTCCATCCCAGACTGGATCGCCGCGCCCTGCGGCACGCCGAGTTGGATGAGATCGTTCGGTTTCATGGAGGTGAAGATGGAGTGTTGGAGAAAGGGAGTGAGGGAGAAGCGGATGACGGGAAATGGGCACGAGGGTCCCGGTGGCGGTGTTCGTTCTTTGGGAAAGCGTTGGGGGCAGCCGTTGATTTTCTGGTCGGCTGAGCTGAAGGGCACCTCTGGATAGGGGGTACATTTTTGCGAGCGGTTCCGAGGACCGAAAAATCCGCGTTTTGCCTGCCTTTTTCCGCGTGAGATGGCGAGTGGGTTTTCGCTTCGGCGGGCTTTTGAGGGGAGTTTCAGGCTCGTTTTGTCCTCTTTTGCCCGTTTTACGGCGCTCTGTCCGTCTCAGCGGGCTAGGCAGGCATAGCGGTCCATGTTATAAACCATGTTGCTCAGGTGGTTGTGCTGCGTGGCTCGTTTCAACCCGATGCTACGACACCAGTCGGCTCCCATCTGTGCCATCCGCGCGAAGATGTGCTCCACTCGCACCCGCATGCGGCTGATGGTGTGGTTTGTCTGCTGCTCCTTTTCACTCAACGCATGGCCTCGCGTCGCTTTGCGCATGAGGAACTCCTGCGCGTTGAGCTTGATGAGATGATCCTCGTGCTCGGCGCTGTGATAGGCGCTGTCGGCGAGCACGGCCTGGTCTTTCTCATCAAGCAGGTCTTCAAAGACCTGGCTGTCATGCACATGCGCCGGGGTGGTGGTGGCTTTGATGATGAGCTTGGTTTTCAAGTCGGCTTTCACATGGTTTTTCCAGCCGTAGTGGGCTTCGTTGTTCTTTTTCGTCCAGCGAGCTTCGCTGTCTTTCTGCCGACCCACGGCAGGGTTGATGTCGAACTCCTCGGGCCGCCCGCCCTCTTTGATGCGCTGGTTTTGCTCGCGGCTGTTACGCTGGCGCGGGGCTTCGGTGAAGCTGGCGTCAATGATGCTACCTTCACGGGCGATGTAGCCTTGGGCTTCGAGCTGGAGGTTGAAGGCGTCGAAGAGCTTGCGGCTCCCCTCGCGTCCATTCTCTTCAAGGCGTTGCTTGAAGTCCCAGATCGTTTTGGCGTCGGGGATCACATCGCCGATGCGCAGGCCGAGGAAGCTTTTAAAGCTCGTGCGGTCAAAGATTTGCTCCTCAGTGGCGTCGTCGCTCAGCCCGTGGAACTTTTGTAGCACGAGCACCTTGAGCATGAGCACGGGGTCGAAGGGCGGCTTGCCGCCTTTGCTCCAGTCGCGAGTCGCGTAGCCGGTGAGTTCTTCGAGCAGCGGGCGGAAGCTCTCCCAAGGGATAAGCTCACGTAGCTTGAGGATGCCGGTGGTCTTGGCGGCGACGGCCTGCTCGTGCTCGATGGCGCTGAAAAGCCCTCCTCCTCGCTGGGTCTTGCGGTAGTGTTTCATGCTCCTCTAAGTGGCTCATGAATGCGCCCAGCGAAAGCCTCTCCTGGGGAAATGAGGTTTCCAGAGGTGCCCTAGAGATGATGCACATCACACCGGTTCAGGATGAGGTCGAGCACCTTGATGTCTTTGGAAAGGAAACCACGATCCCCCAGCTTGACTTGAGCTGCTTGGAAGACTCGGAAATAAGGACTGGTGGAGCTGGAGGTATTCATCTCCTGCGGAAGCAGCGCATCCCAGAAAGCATCCGACAGTTCGCCAGCAAACATTGCTGATCCGAAGGCCTCGAAACCTTGTTCGTGCATTTGCCGGATATCGAAATCAAACGTGCTCTCGGGAGAGCCGGAGTAGCGTCCCGTCAGCACGGACATCACAAACCAGCGGCGCACCGCAGATTCGATGTCCGCAGCGGGCTTGCCCTGACCGCGTAGCATCAGGTAGAGGATGTAGGCAAAGTTCAGTGCATTTTGGGAGCCAATGAGAGAAGGATCCACGAACCCAGCCGAACGGATGATCATGATGAAGCGCTTGAAGTGCGTCTCGTTGATGAAGTTCAACACGCCTTTGCGCAGTTTGGCGAAGGACTCCTCGGTAATGGTTTCCTCGAACTGCTTTGTCTCGAAGTTTCGACCTGAGAGCAACGCCACCAAGTCCTCCAGCTTGCCGCGCTTAAACTCCGAAGTGAAGGCCACGCGCAGCATGTCCGTGTAGGACGGATCGTAGATGTCGTCATTCTCATTCCGAATCCATGACATCTGCTGGAAGAAGTCCGTGCTGGCGAAGGCCTTGTCGTTCTCCTTGATGATGCCGTAGAACTCAGGTGCCACCGCCAGATGGCAGAAATAATCGATCGCCTTGCGCAGGGTGTTCCCTCCGAATGCCTC
>JBIKYB010000204.1:0-8985 GCA_044355475.1 Prosthecobacter sp. | reverse complement strand
TTCTTCACCTCCTCGCGGATCTTCGCGACGATCTCCTTGTTCTCCGGCTTCGCGGCGGCGTCATCGACGGCCTTCACCCACTTCTGCGCACGCTCACGGGCATCGATTTGATACTTCACAAAGTCCTTCACCTTCGGCGTGGTCGTCTCGCCTTCGTAATGCAGCTTCTTCGTGACGCTCGCTGCTGTTTGCCAAGCAAACGCCTCCTCCAGCGCCTCGCGACCCAGCGCCTGATACTGCTCGATCTGGTTCGCCGACATGAAGAGGTTCGAGCCGACGGTATCAAACGCCCCCGAGCCACCATCCGGCGGCAGCTCCGCCACATTGATCTCCACGCCGAGCAGTTCCCGCAGGGTGTTTTTGTATTCGCGACGATTCAGCCGCCGCATCGTGATCACGCCCTTTTGATCGCCCAGACTCCGCCTAGCCGCGACCATCACATTCGCGAGGTCATCGAGGAAATCCGCCTTCGCGGCACTCGCCGGCTGCTTTTCATCCTCCGGCGGCATGTCGCCTGAGTTCATCGCATTGAGCACTTTTTGCCACTTCTCGGCCGTTTCTACGGAGGTGATCGAAAATGGCAAATCATCGACACGAAACTTGCCCTTTTGCTTTTCTGGCCCGTGACAGCTCACGCAGTGTTCTTTGAAAAGGGCGCGGTGTTTCTCAGGCATGACGGACTCGGCAGCATGAACTGCAAATGGAATGAGAAGGAATAATGCTGCTCGTTTCATGATCTTTAGAAGCGTCCGCCATCGACGATGAACTGCTGCGCGGTGCAGGCGGCACCATCATCGGCAGCTAGGAAGAGAACCATCTGGGCGAATTCGTCGGGCATGATGCGGCGCTTGATGGCTTGATCGCGCATGGTGCCGGCTTCGCCTTCGGGCGACCACCACTTGGTGAGTTGTCGCTCCGTGGGCACCCAGCCGGGGAGCACGGTATTCACACGGACTCCATGGGGGCCAAAGGTGCGGGCCATGGTGCGTGTGATGCCTTCCACGGCCGATTTGGCGATGGCGTAGCCGGGGAAGAAGTCCTCCTGCATCATGTAGCTGCTGGAGCCGATGTTGATGACTGAGCCATGCGCTGCGGTGATCATCTGCGGTGCCAGCGCCTGGATGGCGAATAAGTAATGCCGCAGGTTGGTGTTGATGCGGTTGTCAAAATACTCGGGCGTCATGTCCTGCCAGTCGTGGCGGTCATCGTTGGCGGCGTTGTTGACCAAAACGGTGACGCCGCCGAGGTCGCGAATCGCAGCGGCGCAGGCGGATTTCAGCGCTGCAATGTCCAGCAGATCGACTTCATAAAACAAAGGCGCATGAGCCGCACCGGCGTCGATGCAGCGCTGAATCGTGGCTTGGGCATAGGCGACGTTTTTGTCCACAAAGGCCACGCGACTGCCCTGACGGGCGAATTGCTCCACGAGGGCGCTGCCGATGCCATCTGCGCCTCCGGTGATAAAGACGGTGCGATCAACGAGCGAGGGATAGCGGGCGTAGTGGGCGGGCATGAAGGTGGGAAAGAGGAATCACTGCAACGTCTGCAAATAGCGCACGATATCGGCGAGTTGTGCATCGCTGAAACCGGCGGCGAAGGGCAGCATGACGGACTTTCCGGCCACGTAGCCTGCGCTTTTGATCTTGGCGATGGGAACAGCCTGCGTGGCACCGCCCATGAGCATGAGGGTGATGTCTTTGTCGCTCTCGTTCTTTTTGAAGCCTTCGAATTTGCCACCGTCCAAGGTCTCGATGCGGTAGAGGCGGAACACCTGCTCAATGGCGGCATCGGGGGCGAGGATGGCGGTGAGGAGGCCGTCGGTGTCGCGCTTGGACGAACCATCGAGAGGCGGCGCGAGTGAGATGCCTTTGCCCCCAGCGCTGTGGCAGGCAAGGCAGGTGCTTTCGACGATGGGTCGGCCTTGATCGGGCTTCGCGTTCGGCAGCAGAGCTTTGACGGCTGCGATGCGCTTGGCGAGTGCTGCGACGTCTTCCGCTGTGGGTTCAGGCGCGGTGGCGATGGTTTTGTCCCACTTGGATTCGTTTAGCACGGCTGCGGGTGATTTCGTTTCCGCGAGCGAGAGCAGGAAGTCTAGGAAAGCTCGCTCATAGCTGCCGCCGAGTGCGAGATAGGTGCCGTTCCAGCCTTTGACCTCGGTCTTGGGCGCGGGGTTCGCGCTCCAGCGTTTCAACCACGCGATGTGCGCTGGATTCACCGGTCCAGCGGCTCGGCGGAAGAAGCGCAGCACTTCATAGCGCACGGTCCATTCGCGTTCAGCGGCGAGTGGCTGCAACAAATCGAACGCGGCGTCTTCGCCGATCTTCAGCGTGCTGAGTGAGCGCACGGCCTCGCGACGGAGATCGTGCGACGCATCGGCCAGGAACGTCGTCCACAGTGCTGCATCGAAGTGTCCCAGCTCTTCCAGCGACCAAAGTGCGTGAATGCGAGCATCGGCACTCGTTTTCACGTCCGCCGCCAACTGCGTGATCGCAGGGATGAGTTCCTTGCCACCACGCTGGCCGATCTGATGCCACGCGGCACGCATTTCCCAGGTGCTGTCGGCTTTGAGATGCGCTGGCAGTTCGCTCGCGGGCACGCGTGTCATGTCCGGCACCTTCGCGCTGCTCTGTGAGCTGTGGCGGATGCGCCAGACACGACCGCGCTCCTTGTCGCGTGCGGGATGATCGCGCGGGATTTCGTTGTGCGAGATGATGCGATTATACCAATCAGTAATATAGAGGCAGCCATCGGGGCCGAAGGTGATGGCGACCGGGCGAAACATCGGATCGGCGCACGAGACGAGATCGCCGCGCTTTTCAAAGGTCCACACGCCGCGTGCATCCAGCGTGGCGGCGACGGCATGGATCTTCCCGAGGATGGGGTTCGCGATATAAAGCAGCCCGTGCCATGGCGCGGGGAAGCTGCCGCTTTTGTCATCGCAGATGGCGAGTCCGCTGAAGCCGGTGCCGCCGAGATTGAGGTCCTGCGCTGTCGGTGGATGAATGGGCGAGGACGGATGCAGCTTCATCGCCACGAAGCCCGGATAGGTCGAGTCTTCCTCGAACGGCACGACGCTGTAGCCGAGGTCGTTTGCCTCATGGATGAACACACGCCCCGTGCGCCCATGCGCCCAGGCCCAGATGTTGTTCAGCCCGGCGCTCAGGATGCGCGTGTCGGTGCCGTCCGGCTTCATGGAGGCGACGAGCGTGCGGTTGAAGACGAAGATCTTTCCTTCCGCATCCGTCATGCGTCCGCTGTTCAGCAGGCCCTGGGAAAACGTCACGCGTCCGCCTGGCATCCATGTGAGCTGATGCGGAACGGTGTGCGTGTCCTGCACGCCGAAGCCTTTGGCCAAAACGCGTCGCTCATCGGCGTGGCCGTCGCCATTGCGATCATCGAGATAAAAGATCTCCGGCCCCTGAGCGACGAATACGCCCTTCCCATGCGGCAGCACCGACACGGGCATGACCATGCCCTCAGCAAAAGTGCGTGCCGTCTGCGGCGTGCGTGCAGTGGGCGTATCAAACACGACGATTCGATCCTTGCCCGGCTGCGTCCAGATGATGTTGTCTTTGTCACATGGATACGCCGTCGCCGAGGCCGACCACATGCGTCCGGCATCATCAAAGGCGACCATCGTTGGCTTGGGCAGCCCGGTTTCTTCGCTCGCCACCAGTTCCACCTTGAAGCCTTCAGGCACGGTGAACTTCTTCCGTTGCTCCGCCGCCTTCAGAGGCTGCACTTCGAGATTGTTGTAGCTGATGTCGCGCTGGGGCTTCGTCTCCGGTGCAGCAGGTTTGCTTGGCTGGGTGACGATGAAAGGCTTCGCCAGCGCCACCACATCCGCATCCGCTCCCGCCGCCAGCACGACATAATCGAGCCCCAGCATGTAGCTCTTCTTTGCCGCTGCGTTGGCACCTTTCACGGTGATGCTCACACGATGCTCGCCAGCCTTCAGCGTGATCGCTTTGCCAAGCGGAACCGTGCCTGCGTGCATCACGCTGGTGCTGAAGAGGTCGATGGGCCCCGCGAGCGGCTGCCCATCCAGTGCGAACTCAAACACACCATAATCCACCGCCTTTGTGAAACCCGCACCGAGTCGATACTCGCCATCCTTGGCCACAGGCAGCGCAAGCTCCAGCACATCGCCCGGCTTCGCCCCCGTCCACCACAGATGCGCCATCCCAGTCCAAGTGATGTGACGATACGAATGCAGATCCTGCGGCCGAGCCTGCCCGGTGTGCTTCAAGACCTTGAGCTGCTCACCTTCGAGCAGCACCGCTGGCTCCTGAGCGTAAAGATGAGTGGCCAGCAGGGTGGCGGCGTAGATCAGGCGTCGAGTCATAGAGTGGGATTAACGCATCGTCGCAACGTGATTGGGCACCGCCAAAAGAGCTGGGGCCAAGAATGGCCCCAGTAGTGAGGACAGAAATGCCCCGATTACTTGGCGTGCAGCACCCCGCGCATGATGATGCCGTGGCCGGGGAAGGAGCAGACGAAGGGGTAGTCTCCGGCGGTGGGGAGGGTGAACTCGAGGGTTTCCTCTTTGTTCATGTCCAGCAGCTTGGTGTGGTGGAGGACATCATCACCGGCGGGGATGAAGCCTTTTTCGAAGCCGGCGGCGCCCATGACGATGGCGGCGTTCATGACGGCGTCGGCTTTGCCGGGCTTGGTGACGAGGAGGTTGTGGGGCATGACATCCGTGTTGGCGAAGGTTAGCTTGATCTTCTTGCCGGCCTTCACGTTGAGCTCCTTCACGTCATACATGAGGCGCTCGCGGATGGTGGCGATGCGGATGGTGGTGAGATCGGCGGTGTCGCTGAGGATGCCGGACTTTTGGGCCTTCTCCTCGGCTTCTCCGGCGATGACGCCGCCTTTGGTGCTGGCTTCGACGTTGAACCAAAGTTGCTGCACGACATTCGCGGCGTTGCGGGCGTGGAGTTCGGGGCTGGTTTGCAGTTTGGCGAGCAGCGCGGTGTCGCGGACGTTGTGCTGCTGGTGCAGCCAGAGGGCTTCGAGAAGGTGGTGCGCGTCTTCTTTCTTCGCGGCGTCGAATGGCGCCATCCATTCCTTCGTGGCGGCGATGACTTCGGCGGTGGGGCGCTCGCTGAGTTCGACGCGGGTGCGATGGCGCACGCTGTCGGTCGGGTGCTTGAGGTTTTCGAGCAGCGCGGGGATGGGCTGGCCGTCGATGGCGACGGGCTTTTGCAACTCGCGGCCTTTGGCGGTCATGCGGTAGATGCGGCCGTGTTTGTGGTCGCGGTTTGGATCACGCACGTTGTGCTGCATGTGGCCGATGATGACGTTGTGCCAGTCGGCGATGTAAAGGGCACCATCTTCGCCGAAGATGGCATCGCTGGGGCGGAAGTTTTTGTCGCCGCTCATGAGAAGGCCGCGGGATTTGTCCTCGGTGACGCTGCCGTCGGCCTGAGTGACCTTCACGGTGAGTTCGGCACCGGCAGGTTCGCCCCAGACGGCGGCTTTGTCGCCATCGCGGGCCAGATCGTAGTGCTTGATGCCGAGGAAGCCGATGACGTTGCAGATGAGGAAGTCGCCCTGCATGTCCTCGGGGAAGTGCGTGCTGCTGACGACCTCGCTCGCGGTGACCGGGCGCACTTCTTTCTTGAGCAGTTCATACATCTTGAAGCCGTTGCCCTCGGGGCGGACTTGGTAAGCGCGACCGCCGGTGCCGTCGGTGGCGTAATGATAGCCCCAGGTGTCGAAGGCGATGCCATGCGGGTTCGGTGAGTTGTCGGCGTGCTTGGCTATGGTGAAGCGGCGTGGATCGAAGCGATACATGGCGCTGGTGCCGGTCTGCAACGAGGGGCCCCACGGATGCTCGTGATTGTGCACCATGAAGACGCCGCTCTGCCAGTAGATGCCGCCATCGGGGCCCATGACGAGATTGTTCGCGCCGTGATGCGTGTCGGCGAAATCGACGCCTTGCAGCATGATGGTGCGCACGTCGGCCACGTCGTCGCCATCGGTGTCTTTGAGGAAGATGATGTCCGGGGCGCAGGTGACGATGACGCCGCCATTCCAGAACTCAAAGCCGAGCGGATTCTGAACGCGGGCGAACTCGGTGAGGCGATCGGCTTTGCCGTCCTTGTTGTCGTCGTGGCAGATGACGAGGGCGTCCTTCATTTCCTTCAGCGGCTCCCACATCGGGTAGGTGTGCCACACGGCTGCCCAGAGGCGGCCTTTGGTATCGACCTGCATCTGCACGGGATTCACGAGCTGCGGGAACTGCGCTTCATCGGCAAACAGGCTCACTTCAAAGCGCGGATCAAAGGCCATGTGCTTGATGGCTTCCTGGCCGCTGATGTATTCCGTGCGGCCTTCCTTCATGGCGCTCGATGACTTCGATTTGCCACCGACATTGGAAATCACCGGCACAGGCTTCGGCACGTTGCTGTCATCGACTTTGAGATCGCCGCCTTTGGATCGCGCCCACACTTTGGCATCGCGATTGCCGGTCATGACATCGAGCATCGTCAGCTCATGCTGGAGCACGACGGCGTTGGTCTGGCCATCGGTGAAGGAGAGCGTCGAGCGACCGCCCCACACGTCATTGCCATCGCGGGCACGGTAGCGGGCGTTCCAATGCACGTCCTTCTCCATCACGGCCTCACGCAGTTCCTCGAGCGAGGCGGAAGCGACGACATCCTTGCCGAGCAGCGCTTTCGCGATGACTTCCGCGAGCTGGCGATTGCCTTCAGCGCTCAAATGCACGCCATTGATCGTGAGAGGCTCCTTCGCGGCTTTGAAAAGATCGAGCGAGGGGTGGAAGAGATCGACAAACCCCACGCCCGCCTCCTTCGCGGCGGCTTCAGTGGCCTTCGTGTAGGCTTCGAGCTGCGGATTGTGCTCCGCACCGCTCGGCACGTTCGGGTTTTTCGTGTCCTCATGCGCGATGGGGCTGAAAAGCACGATGCGCGGGAAGGACTTCCCGTTCGGCTTCGTGCCGCGCACATACTTCACGAAATCGACGAGCTGCTTTTTGAAGTCGTCCGGCTTGCTCTCGAAGGACTCGTTGTAGCCGAAGAAGGCGAACACGACATCTGGCTTCACATGACGCAGGTAATCCGTCATGTGCATGTGCCCTCCGCTTCGCGGGAAGGAGATCGGGCGGTCGCCGCTGGCGCTCATGTTGCGGAAGCGCACGTTCTGCTCAGGCAGGGCGCTTTGCAGGACGGTCTCCATCCAGCCATCGTGCTGCATGCGGTCGGGAAGGCCGTTGCCGAGGATCGCCACGGTGTCGCCTTTGCTGAACGCGAAGGGCAGCGTGTCTTTGTAGTCGGCTGGCACATCGACGAGCGCAGGCTCCTTCGCCGCTGCTGGTGCGGAACGTCCGCCACCGCCCTTCGCCGCCGGTTTGCCCGGTTTTCCATCAAAGTCCAGGTAAGCGATCTTGCCGCCGCCTTTGACATCAATCGTGAGCGAATCGCCAGCGGCCACATTCTTCAGCTCGAACACGGCTTTGCGCCCTTCATCGAGCAAACTCAGCGTGAAATCGCCGAGACGATCCGGGAAGCCCCGACGGCTCCACAGGCTGATCGCATCCACTGGCTGTGCGGAACCGAGATCGATCTCCCACCAGGGATTCGGCTTGTTTTCGATCGTGTGCGTCATGCCCTTGCCGTAGTTCGGGCTCTTGTCGCCATCCATGGCACGACTCGCGTCACCGCCGTGTCCGGTAGTCGATTGCGTAGCCTTGCCGCCCTTCGCGATGTTTTTGCCGCCGCTGAGGATCTCGATCTCGGCGATTTGAAGACACTTTTTGTCACCGGGAATCTCAATGCGGACAAATCGAGCGGGTTTGCCGGTCGCGATGGTTGGCTTGGCAGAAGCATCGGCTTTCGCAGCCTGCTTCTCTTCCTTCTTCGGCTTCTCAGACTTCTTCGTGTTGTTGTTCGCGGGAATCGGGCTTTCAAAGCCAGCATACATCTCCGGCTTGATGCCGCGAGCATACGCGCCACCGCCGAAGGTGTTTGGCTTGGCTGCACCGACGAAGGCGACGTTGAGATCCTCTTTGATCGCGTCTTCCAGACCCACAGCCCAGAACATGGCGTTCACCATCATGCGGCGGTAGCCTTCGTTCGTGATGTCTTCCGAGGTGCCGTAAAGGGAGGTGAAAACTCGGCCTGCTTTGCCCGATGCGCTTTTATAGGAGCGTGTCCACTCGCTCGGCTGCGGAGGCTGTGTCTTGGATGCAGGGGAATCCTGCGTCATGCCATCCAGTGGCTGCGCCATCGTCAAAATCTCACCATCGGTCGGCTTGCCGACGTAGCCACCTGCTTGCACCCAGATGTCCTTCACACCGCGCAGGATCGGATGCGCTGCCTTGTCCGGCACGATGGCGATACGCGTGCTCTGGGAGTGATTTTTGCCGTAATGGCCAACCCATGTCTGTCCGAGCACCTGATGGCCGAAGCCGAGCTCGTAATCGGCCCCTTTGTAATCATACGAGTATTTCGCGAAGGGAGCATCCTTTGGCATCTTGAAGCCATGCGTGGCCGTGCGCATGCCTATCACGGGACCACCGCGATTCAGATAGGCATCGAAGTGCTTCATCTGCTCTGCGGGGAAGTTTTGGAAGCGCAGGAACACCACCGCGAGGTCGGCGGTGTCCAGCGCCTCGATGCCCGGCATGTTTGATTTATCACCCCCGACGATCTCGCCCGACTCAGGATCAATGCCAAACAGCACCGTACACTTGAAGCCATGATGCTTGGCCAAGATGCGAGCCAACTGCGGCAGCGACTCCTCGGAGCGATACTCATGGTCATTCGCCATGAAGACGATGTGCTTGCCTTTGCCAGGCCCTTCGGTGCCTTCATAGACCAGGGGCGCAGCCGTCGCGAAGGTGGCGAGCGAGAGCAGAGTGAGGAGAGTGTGTTTCATGCGGTTGAGAGGACTTCTAAGTCGTCGCTTTGCCGGGTGTTTTTGCGACAAAAGAGACGATTCGGAGACTCCATCCCGCAG
>JBIKYB010000203.1:0-8987 GCA_044355475.1 Prosthecobacter sp. | reverse complement strand
TTTTGGTCCGGCGGAGCCTTCTTGCCCGTCGTCGCCTGCAAAACGACCCTCGGCTCGTGGCAATTCGGCACCGTGATGCCCGTCCGCGCCGGACTTTGCCCCGTCAGCAACGCCGACCGCGTCGGCGAGCACAACGGACTCGCCGAATACGCCCGCGTGAAGGTCATCCCGCGCTTCGCCAACCGTTCGAGGTTCGGCGTCTGGTAAAGTGTCGTCGTGCCATAAAGCGTCGTGTCACTCCAGCCGAGATCGTCGGCGAGAATGACGAGGACGTTCGGCTTTCCATCCTTCGCTAAAGCTTCGGAGGACAAGGCTGCGGCGGAGAGCGGAGAGTTGAGGGCGAAGAGAAGGAAGAGAGAGCGAAGCATCGCGGCCTGAAACGTCGTCCGCGCCCGGACCTTCCGGCAAAGAGTGTGTCGGATTTGGAGAAGGCGGCACTGCCGCACAAAGGCTCCCGACGTATTTACCCGGCAAACGGTGAATTGAGGGCATTTTAGTTTGCGAATCACAGTCATTTCACTCCGCAAAGAATTTGAAGATCCGTTTTCGTGACGCAGGTCACTTATGACGCATCCGAGCAAGCATCAGGAGAATGTTCCAAACTGCGAAGCAGCCTTTGCCATCTTCAGTCGGCAAAAGCACAACTCCGCTCGGAGTCATCATGCTTATCTCATTGAACAAAGTCTTCTGCTTTGCTTCGGCGATATTAGGCGATGAGATGTCAATGATGTCATCAAGAGGAAACCGAGGTGATGATGCCTCATCCAAAATGGCCACTTCATGGGTTCCAATGACGGTTACACGGCCATCGCTCGCTTGAGAGAACAAAACAGGATTATCGAAGCTGTCTGGCAGGCGCTTTCGAATGCCTTCGGGTGCTTGGTGCCAAAAGTCTGTATTCGCATACGGGACGTTATGCTGACCAGCTCTCCATTTGATTCTATTCTCGATGAAACTTGAGTCGTATCCTTTCATGGCGGGCTTTGATTGCGTTTTGCTAATCTCACCAATTAGCAAGACCAACGAGACTACCTCTTCCCTGACTTCAACTCAATCTTCCGAAACACCTCACCTCCCGCAGGCAGTTGCAAACGCACGTGGATGACGCGGGCGGCGGTGGCTTGGAGGGGGAAGTGAGGCGGTTGGTGGGGCGGGAGTCTTGGACACCACGCGAGCATTCCTTGGCTTTGGTGAACTTGATGTCACAAGGCAGAAAAAATGATGGGCGGGTAAGAATCCTTCAGAAGACCGCTTTACACGTCATGATTCGACCGATCTGCAGCGTAGGTTTGTCATGAAGGCTTTTTTCATTGGTCTCCTGATCGTTTCATCCCTCTCTGCTGATCCCATCGCCATTGGCTCGCGTCGCGAGTTGTTTGTGGATGATTTCCTCATCGAAAAACTCAGCGGCAAGGCCGAGCAGCGCCTGCATCAGCCGCAGCCGAAGGAGATCGCCATCACTCATGATGCGCCGTGGGAAGGCAGCGGCAGCGGGTATCACAGCATCTTCAAGGATGGCGACAAATACCGCATGTATTACAAGTCCTGGCAGCTCACCGTCACCGCGCCGGGGAAGGTGAACACCGGCGAGCATCCGCTCTTCACCTGCTACGCGGAGAGCGATGATGGCATCCATTGGCGGAAGCCGGAACTCGGTTTGCATGAGTTCAAAGGCTCGAAGGCCAACAACATCGTCATCCCGCACGGCAAGATGGGGAAGGTGAATCCCGATGGCGGGCATCCGGCGGTCTTCAAAGATGAAAACCCCAACGCAGCACCGGATGCCAAATACAAAGCCATCGTGCGCTCAAACTCGCCGAAGGGCCTGCTCGCGCTGAAGTCGCCTGACGGCCTGCGTTGGTCGCCGATGGTGGATGCGCCGGTGATCACGGATGGGGCGTTTGATTCGCAAAATCTGGCGTTTTGGGATGCGGAGGCTGGTTTGTATCGCGCTTACTGGCGCTACTTCACGGAAGGCACCACGGATGAGAAGAACTGGAAGCCCTCTGGTCTCCGCGCCATCCGCACGGCCATGTCGAAGGACTTCATTCATTGGGAGAATCAGCATGACCTTAGCTATGTCGATTCACCCGGCGAGGCGCTCTACACCAATCAGGTGAAGCCTTATCATCGGGCACCGCACTTGCTGCTTGGTTTTCCCACGCGCTACCTTGAGCGCGGCTGGTCCGAGAGCATGAGGGCGCTGCCAGAGCGCGAGCACCGTGAATGGCGCTCAAAGGCCAGCGACCGCTACGGCATGGTCGTCACCGAAGGCCTCTTCATGGCCAGCCGCGATGGCGTGAACTTCAAACGCTGGAACGAAGCCTTCCTCCCGCCCGGCATTGAGCGGCCAGGCACCTGGAACTACGGCCATCAATACATCGCCTGGCACCCAGTCGAGACGAAGTCCGCGCTCGAAGGTGCGCCGAACGAACTCAGTCTCTATGCCACCGAAAGTTACTGGACGGGCAAGAGTAGCGAACTGCGCCGCTACACGCTTCGCCTCGATGGCTTCGTCTCCATCCATGCGCCGATGAGCGGTGGCGAGCTGATCACCCAACCCATCACTTTCACTGGCAAGAAGCTCACCATGAACTTCGCCACCTCCGCCGCAGGTGGTTTGAAGGTCGAGATCCAAGACTCAAAAGGCAAGGCACTGCCCGGCTTCACTTTGAGCGACTGTGAGGAACACTTCGGCGACTCGCTCGAACGCAGCGTCGTTTGGAAAAACGGCACCGATGTCAGCTCGCTTGCGGGGAAGTCGGTGCGGCTGCGCTTCGCGCTGAAGGACGCGGATCTTTACTCGATCAAGTTTGAGTAGCCAGCGTGTGGCGGTGCTTTCGTCCGTTCAACAATGCGCCGATCCAAGTATAGCGCACCAGATATTCGTAGCTGACCAGCAGCAGCGCAAAGACAGCGCCGCAGACCAGCAAGAACTTCCATGCGGCAGCCAGCGGCCAGTCACGCACCCAAAGCTGCGCCGCGATGACGAGCGGCAGATGCGCGAGATACATCCAGTAGGAAGCATCGGACAGATAGCGAATCCAGGGCCGCTCCTGCGACACGAAGCGACGAAACAGGCCCATCATCGCCGCGCTCATCATCCAGACGTAGATGACTTGAAGCAGGATACCGTTGCCGCGCAGCTTTCCAGCTCCGTAGGTCAGTGAGAGGCCGATTGGATAAACCACGAGTAGCGCGAGCGGCAGTATCAGCCACCAGCGGCGGCCCAACCGGCCTTCGTGATCCTCGCTGTCAAAGTACAGCGCTCCATAGCCGAAAAAGAGAGCGTAGTAGGTCAGCAGATGCAGCGGCGGCAGAATGCTCGATGACGTGTCCGGGCCGAAATTCGGCATCTCGCGCCCCATGAACCATGCGGGGATCAACGTGAGCGGAACCAACCAGAGATAACTCAGCGGAGAAGTCACCCAGCGACGCGGAGCAGGCTTCCATCCGATGCGATTGGTGAACCAAGCAAACACGGAAAAGCCCGCCACCATCCAGCAGAGGAACCACAGGAACCAAAGATGACTGAAAATCGGCATCTGTGTCAAAAACAGCCAGAGCGCCAACAAAGGGCGTGGTCTGGCTTCCTTCGCGTCTCCGCCGAGCATCTCGCGCACTTCCGAGCGGCCCTTCATCACCGCTTCTCTCTCCACCGGCACTTTCATGATCTTGGCGATGAATTGCGTCACACCCCAGTCCGCCAACGTCGCATCCAGAGCTGTCTCACCTCGCTCATTTTTCATCTTGGCATCAGCGCCCGCCTTCAGCAGCTCGCGTGCGATACTCGCGCGACCCATAAACGCCGCACCGTGCAAGGCTGTGCCACCATCACGATTCGTGCGCCTAGCATCTGCGCCACGCTGCACCAGCAGCTTGACGACTTCATCGCGCCCAAAGATGGCCGCGTAGCTCAGCGGCGTCACGCCCAGCACGGGATCAGGCGCATTCACATCCATTCCGTCATCCAGCATGCGACGCACAAGGTCATGATCTCCTGACGCGCAGGCTTTCCACAAGGTCGGCGGCCCCTTTTCGGCACTTCGCGCCCCGGATTGTGCTGCGACGGCTCCGAGCCAGAACATGACTGGCACGATCGTCAGCGTCCCGAGCAGCAGCGGCAGAAACACCCGCCTTAACCGATGCGCGATCACCGCCCGTAGTCCACGCCGCCGCCAGAGCATCGCCGTGAAGAAGCCGCTCAAAACAAAAAACAGCGGCATGCGAAAGCCGTGTACTGCACTGGTGAGCATCTGAAAAACACGACTCGTGTGTGAGTCCTGGATCATCCATGGCCCACCCGTAAATGACAACGCCGCATGAAGAGCGATACCCAGCAGCATCGCAAAGGCGCGCAGGGCATCAAGGTCGTGGCGGCGGCTGTTGGCGGGCGGGAGTTCCATGAAGGCCAACCTAAACGGCCCTGCCGCCCTGAGGTAACAGCTTTGTTTTATGGTGTCAGCCCCAGCAGCCGCAAACTGTCGCGCTGGATCATCGCCTCGATCTGCGTCACATCCAGCCGCGGCAGCTTGGTGCCCTCCAGCATGTCGTTGAGTTTGCGGATGCCGTCGATGCTCGCATTCACCGTGGTGAAGGGGAAATCCGTGCCGAAAAGCAGCTTGTTCCAAACACCGTATTCTTGAGCGAGCATCAGCGAATTATAAAGCTGCCACGGGCGGTAATGCAGTGCGCTCACATCCGCGAAGACGTTCTCGTGCTTCCGGATCGTCACGATGCATTCGCCTTCGTAAGGGTGTCCCAAATGAGCGAGGATGATCTTCATGCCAGGGTGCTTCAGAGCGACGGGTTCGATCAATCGTGGAAGCGTGAAAGCCAGCGGAGCCTGCGTGATAAACGTCGTGCCCATGTGCAGTAGCACCGGCAGACCTTTCGCCTCCGCATATTGCCATAGCGGCTCCAGTTTTGGATCATCTGGGCTGAAGCCCGCATACATCGGCATCAGCTTGATCCCGCGCAGGCCGAGTTCTTCGCACCCGACGCGCATTTCACGCTCCCAGCCCTCCTGCGTCGGGTCCAGAGCCATGAAGCCGATCAGACGCTGCGCATCCCGCGCCACATACTCGGCCACCGTCTTGTCATCGACCCATAAGCCGCTGAGCTTCGACTTGCCGCCGAAAACGATCGTGGTGGTGTCATCAGGTGCCGTGGCGCGATACGCCTCATAGGTCGCGCTCATGTCCACCTTGACTCCAGGTCGCGCACGACCTGCTTGATGGATGAAGTCTTCGGAGAAGTCGGCAGGAAAGTTCCAGGCGTGGGAGTGAACGTCGATGATCATGTAGAACGAGTTTCCTAACTCGTTCCTCACCGCGTCCAGCTTTCACAATCCAGCAACGAATTAGGAAACTCGTTCTACGGCTTCCATCATCCGGTCAAACTGCCGCTCCACCTCGCGTGTCGTCTCCGCATCCAGTTTGAAGCCCACTGGGCCGCGCACGAGCGTGTTTTTGAAAATGCCCTGCCGCACGAGCAGATGCTTCTCCACCGCCAAAAAACCGTCGAGGCTCGTCTGCATCGAAACCAACGCCGCCAGTGGTCCATGGATGCGATCCGCCTTCTCCGTATTGCCAGCCTCCAGTGCCTTCCAAAGCGGAACGAGACCACGAATCAAATCCGCGCCAGGCATCGTGCCAACCACGCCACGCTTGAACGAATCCACCAGCGCAATGCCGCCCGTGCCCTCGAACACGCGTGCCAGCCTCTTCGTCGCATCGCGCAGCTCGCTCAGCTTCGGCCCGATGGGGCTCGCCTCCGGCTTGTATTGCACGCGCTCCGGTCCGAACTCTTCCAACAGCCGAGCCTGCATGGCAATCGGCATCGGCTTGCCCACATACCCGCTCGCATCCTGCACGATCACTGGAATGCGAATCGCCTCAATGATGCGCGTGTAATACGCCAGCAGCTCGCTCTCACCGATACCGATGGAAACCGGCGGAATAGCCATCACCGCATCCGCGCCGACACTTTCGGCATGCTTTGCATAACGCTCCGCCACCTTCGACGACTCCGCGCCCACACTGATCACCACCACGCCACGATCTTTGCCAAAGCGGCACGCCGCCGCCGCCAGCGCCTCCCGCTCCTCACTGTCCAACCGCAGCGTCTCCGACACCATCGCCATCACAATGCCGTTTGCGCCGCAGTCGTAAAGCCACGCGATCTCACGCTCCAGCGTTTCGAGATCGAGCGTCTCGTCTTCAAGCCAAGGCGTCTGAAAAACCGGCAGGACGCCGCGGAGTTCGTGTTTGTTCGTCATAGTTCAAAATTCACCAAAGCAGTTTACCGCCATCCAGCACCAAAACACTGCCCGTCATGAAGCTGCTGGCCTCGCTGGCGAGGTAGAGCGCGAGCGGTCCGATCTCCTCCGGTCGGCCCCAGCGGCCCATCGGGATGCTACCGGCCACTTCGGCTTCAAACTCGGGCTTTTCGCCGATCCAGCGGAGGTTCGCATCGGTCAAAAACGGGCCAGGGGCGATGGCGTTCACGGTGATGCCATGCACGGCCCAATCGGCCGCCACAGCCTTCGTGAACATCGCCAGCGCTCCTTTGGAGGCCTCGTAGCTGCGACCGCGCATCGCCTTGCCGGGCCAGAGGCCGTTGATGGAGGCGATGTTGATGATGCGGCCCCACTTTCGCGGGATCATGGCACCGCCGAGGCGTTTGGTGAGGATGAAGGCCTGCGTGAGGTTCAAGTCGATGATCCGCTGCCAATCCTCCAGCGCCAGATCCTCCGTCGGCGTGTTGATGCGGCGGCCACCGACATTGTTGATGAGGATGTCGATGGGCGGATGATCCCGCAGCACGACATCACAGAATCTCTCCGCCTCCTCCGGCTTCGAGAGATCGGCCTGGATGCAGGTCACGGCATAGCCGTCGTGAATGAGCTCGTCCGCAGCCTTGGCGAGGTTCTCTTCACTTGATCCGGTGATGATGATCTGCGCTCCTGCCTCCCCCAAAGCCCGCGCCATCTCCAAACCCAGCCCTCGCGACCCACCCGTGATCAACGCACGGCGTCCGGTGAGATTGAAGCGGTCCAAAACTGACATGAAAACAGATCGGTGCAGCGCAGAGAGTCTTTCAGGCGCTTGCGTCGTCATGTGGGCAGTCAAAAAAAACGTGGCATTCATCCACACTTGCCTCTCGACGGTGAAAAGATTGACACCCGGCACTCGATGCGGGTAAAAACACCGCATGCAACGGCTTGTCTTCGCGCTCGGACTTCTGCTTTTCGCCCTTCAGGCCCCGGCGCAGGAGCGCCGAATACCGGTGCTCTCGGCCAACCTCGACGCTCTGCTCAACTTCACGCAGTTGTGGCAGTGGACGTCGGAGGATTTTGAGAAGGCTTACGTCGTGAAGCTGGCCGACCCGGAGCAGCAGGAGAAGCCACCGCAGTTTGAGTGGGTGAGCGCCACCAAGGAGCGCGCCCGCTTTTCCCGCAAGATGTACAGCAACGTGGACACGAGGCTGACGATGTTTGGCGGGTCGATCCGGCTGGAGGAGGCGATTGTGGAGTTTGTGAACGGCAAGGCGGCGCGGGCGACGGTGTCGTTCTACAATCGCGGTGATTCGGGGGACATTGAGGTGGCGGACTTTGACCGCATCCTCAAAACGATCGGCCAGAACCTCGGGCAGGTGACCAAAGTTGCCCCAAAACGACAGCTCATGTCCGCCAACGCGGCGCTGCCGGTGACGAGCTGGATGTGGGGTGCGCCCACGGGCATCGCGCTGCTGGAGCACAATGAATACAAGACCTCGAAGCCAGAATTCCTGCGCCTGAAGCTGGCCGCGCCGAACCAGGCGGACTGGAGCATGGGGAAGATGGCCGTGGGTGTGCAGCGCATGGAACTGCTAAAGCGCGTCACCAAAACGCCGCAGGGGGACGTTTACATCGCCGGCGTGCCAATGGTGGACCAGGGGCAGAAAGGCTACTGCGTGGCGGCAAGCTGCCAGCGCCTGTTTGAATACATGCGCATCCCCTGCGACCAGCACGAGATGGCGAAGCTGGTGAGCGTGGACGCTGAGAGCGGCGCGAACGTCTTCAATATGCAGAAGAGCCTGTCCAAGATCGACAGCGCCTTCAAAGTGACCTTCAAACCGCTGGTGAACCCGGAGCAGTATTACACCGCCGGTCGCAAGCGCCGTGTGTCTGAGAAGGCCTTCGTCGCCGATGTGAAAGCGCACATCGACCGGGGCGTGCCGCTGCTGTGGGGACTCGCGCTCGGCGAAAGGCCGGAAGATCCGCCGCTGCCGATGGGCGGGCAGGTCAGCGGCGGCCACATGCGCCTAGTGATCGGCTACAACCTGGCCAAGAACCAACTGCTCTTCACCGACTCCTGGGGCGCGGGCCATGAACTGAAGCGCATGGCGATGCTGGACGCTTACGATGTGACGATGGGCCTGTATTCGATGGCTCCAAGCGGCTTCTGAGGCCGCGCCTCACAGCCCGCCGAGCTTGCAGATGCGCTCCCAGTGCTTCGCCTCAACCGGGGTGATGGAAAGACGGTTCCCACGGCGCAGGATGAGCATGTCCGCGAGTTGGGGATCGGCGCGCAGCATGTCGAGCGTGACGAAGGTCTTGAAGTCGGCCTCCCACCTCACATCCACCATCAGCCAGCGCGGTTCCTCGCGCTTGCTGCCCGCGTCGAAGTATTCGGAGGACGGGTCAAACTGCGTGTGATCGGGATAGGCCTCCTTCACGATTTTCACCACGCCCGCGATGCCCGGCACGTCACAACTGGAGTGGTAGAAGAACCCCAGATCGCCCACCGCCATCTGATCCCGCATCATGTTCCGCACCTGATAATTCCGCACCCCGTTCCACGGCTCCGTTTTCTTCGGGCGCTTCTTCAGATGGTCGAAGGAAAAGACATCGGGTTCAGTTTTGAGGAGCCAGTGGTTCATGGGAATGTATTAATGGAACTATTTGATTTAATCTCTGGACGCATACGATGGGGTTTCCGCCC
>JBIKYB010000202.1:0-9009 GCA_044355475.1 Prosthecobacter sp. | reverse complement strand
TCATCGGCAAGCAGGTGAAGATGTATCCTGACATCGTCCGCCGCATGATCGCCGAAGGCCATGAGATCGGAAACCACACCTGGACGCATTGCAGCCTCACCAGCCGCTCCGACGAGCAGATCCGCAGCGAGCTGAAGAAATCCGAGGACGCCGTCTATGAAGTGGCCGGTGTGCGCCCGCACCTGATGCGCCCGCCTTACGGCGCGATCAACACCCGCATCAAAGACCTCATGTTCTCCGAGTTCGGCTACTCCACCATCATGTGGTCCGTCGATCCGCAGGACTGGCGCCGCCCCGGCGTGGCCGCCGTGACCAGCCGTCTCGTCAATGGAGCGCATCCGGGAGCGATCATGCTCTCGCATGACATTCACCCGCCCACCATCACGGCCATGCCCGCGATGTTCGACCAGCTTCTGGCCAAGGGTTATCAATTCGTCACCGTCAGCCAGCTTTTGAACATGGAAAAAGCCTCCATGCCCGTCGGCGTGATCATCCGTCCTGCGGAGAAGATTGGTGACAAAGATCCCCAAGCGCTGCCGCAGACCAAGCCGAAGGCTTGAGTTCTTTTTCATAGCGAGCCGACGATTCGTCGGCTTTGAAAGCACCCAGCGACGAATCGTCGCCGCTCCAAAATAGAGAAAGCGCCCCGGGCGGAGCCGGGACGCTTTCAAACCCGCCTGTGCCGTTCGAATACAAAGGGCTCACGTATCCCATGAGACCAGGTGGGAACCCGCGTGATGAAGCTCTGTCTTCCAGTGAAGGCATGACATGTCACTTCAGCGCGTAGCCCCCGCAGTTGATGAATCGGGCCGGGCCACAAAGCTCGATGACGAACACCGCAGGAAGTTAAAACACCGCGCAAGGCGGCGGAAATTTCAAAGATCAGGGTTAAAGCTAGGCTTTGAACTCGCTGGGATCAACCCTGGGCTCAGCCTGAGTTATCATAACATGTCGATTTACCGCTCGAAGGAGGGGATCTTCGTTCTTCGTCCGTTCTCTCCTCGCTCAAACATGAAACACACCCTCCTGCTTCTTTCCCTGCTCGTTCTGCACGCTGCTGCTCAGGACCAAGCGCTGCTCGATCTCGCTTTGGAGCCACCACTGATCAACACAGCGCCCGGTCCCGAATACGATGCGGACAAACGCCCCGGAAATATGATCATCGGCCTCGACCGCACGCCGAAAGGCCGCCTGTGGGCCGCCTGGGTGGGGAATGGCGACTCGCCGAACGGCTTCTTCATGCTGGCAACGAGTGATGACGATGGCAAATCGTGGTCGAAGCCGCGTGTGGTGATCGATCCGCAGGATGGCGAACTGAATGGCGTGCGCTATGAGCGGCGGGCGCTTGTCGGCAACCTCTGGACGGACCCACTGGGCCGCTTGTGGTGCTTCTTTGATCAAAGCATCGGCTACTTCGACGGCCGTTGCGGTGACTGGTACATCCGCTGCGATGATCCCGACGCCGCCGAGCCAAAATGGACCGCACCGGTGCGCTTTGCCGATGGCTGCACGCTGAACAAGCCCACCGTGCTGAGCAATGGCGACTGGCTGCTTCCAGTCTCGCTTTGGACACGCGACCGCATGCACGGCCCCGGTGTGGATAAAGAAGCGCACAAGAATCTCGACCACATCCGCATGGCGAATGTTTTCGCTTCGACGGACCAAGGCAAGACGTGGACTCGCCGCGGCGGCGTGGCCTTCCCGCGCACGGACTTCGATGAGCACATGATCGTCGAGCGCAAGGATGGCAGTCTCTGGATGCTCGCTCGAACGAAGGACGGCATCAGCGAGAGCACCTCGACCGACAAAGGCGCGACTTGGAGCGAATCGCAGCCCAGCACGATTCAAAACCCAAGTGCTCGTTTTTTCATCCGCCGTCTCGCCTCTGGGAAGCTCATCTTGGTGAAGAACGGCCCCATCAACGTGCGCCTGCCGAATCGCACGAACCTGAAAGCGTTCCTCTCCGATGACGATGGCAAAACTTGGGGTAAGGGACTGCTCATTGATGATCGCGCCTCCGTTTCCTATCCCGATGGTTTTCAGGCACCGAATGGCGACATCCACATCCTCTATGATTGGAACCGCCACACCGATGCCGAGATCCTGCACACAAAGTTCACCGAAGCAGACTTTGCTCCACGTCCTCAGGCTCCAGCAACTCCGATGGACCACACCAAACCACGCGCCACCAACGCCACACCCGTTTGGATCCCCAAAAAGACGGTCGTCAACAAAGCCCACGCCCTGAAGCTGCCCAAGGACATCACGCCAGATCCGAACTGGGCCGCGCAGGCCGCCGAGGATGCGAAACAGGACTTCAAGAGCATCCCGTATGACGGCATCACGCCGAACAAGATGGTCTGTGACACCACGCTGCGTGAGCTGCCCGATGGCTCGTGGATTCTTTTCATCCTGGCGGGTGGCGATACCGAGCCTTCACCATTGAACTACACGGGTGTGACACGCAGCACGGACCAGGGCAAGACCTGGACACCGCTGGCACCCTTCGATGTCGGTTTCCCGCGCGAGGGCAAAACCATCGGGCAGGGGCCGACGGAACTCATGATCCTCGGCCAGCGCAGCACGCTGTTCTTCTCCACGCACTCGAAGCATTGGGCCAATGACTGGCGCTCGTGGTATCTCACCAGCGATGACTCATTCAAGACCTGGAGCAAGCCGATGGAAGTGCCCGGTCGCCTCAAGGAGCGCACCTTCATCCGCAAGCACATCGTCTGCAAAGACGGTCGCATCATGCTCCCGTTCCAGCACTACATCGGCCCGGATGATCAGCAGAAGCTGCCGCCGGTGGAGCGCGAGTTCACCAACCCACGCAACGGCGTGCTCATCAGCAGCGACGGCGGCAAAACCTGGAGCGAGCATGGCAACATCCGCCTCACGCCGAACAGCCGCTACTTCGGCTGGGCGGAGAACGATCTCTTCGAGCATCCCGATGGCCGCATCACCATGGTCATCCGTGCCGATGGCCTCGGTGGTCTGCTTTACAAAGCGGAGAGCAAAGACGGCGGCAAAACCTGGCCCGAATTTGCCAGCGTCACCAACATCCCGAATCCTGGCAGCAAAACCACGCTCTACAATCTGGGTGGAGATCGAGTCGCTATCCTACACAATCCGAACAGCAAGCATCGCAGCCCCATGGCGCTGTGGATCAGCTTCGATGGCATGAAGACCTGGCCCTACCAGCGCGTGCTCCAGCAAGAATCCGTCGATGGCCCGAAAGGCCGCATGAACTACCCCGACGGCTTCGTCAGCAAAGACGGCCAGTGGCTCCACTTCGCCTTTGACGACAACCGGCATCGCGCCGTGCATTACAGCGCGAAGCTGCCGCCGCTAAAGTGATTCATCCAGATGCTTCACAAACAGGTCCACCTCCGTTTTGATGAAGGCTTTGGGTATGCCAAGGTAGCTGCCAGAGATGGGCGGAGCGTGCTCTGAGTGACGTGAGACGGCCACGGGGAAATACTGCGCCGAGGCGAGGATGCCCCAGCTCGGATCAAAGCCAATCCAACCGGCTCCAGGCAAATACACCTCCGCCCAGCCATGCATGGACATGCGTCCGTTGATGTCGGAGGAATACATGTAGCCGCTGACAAAACGCGCCGCGAGGCCCAGGAAGCGGCAGGTCTCCACAAACAAGGTGGCGGAGTCACGGCAGGAGCCGCTTTTCTTCTCCAAGGTCTCTGCGGGGGACTGCACGCCCTTCTCCAGCCGCCGCCGGTAGCGAAACGTGCGGTAGATGTGCGTGTTGAGCTGCTGGAGCAGATCCAGCGTCCCCAGACGCTTGCCTGGGTGTCACAGCGGGTGCAGCCAGTCACGGATCTGATCCACATCTCGCACATAAACATTGTGGCTCAGGGAAAAGAGGTCTGCGCCAAGCTCGTGCTCATAGGTGAAGGGGTATTCCGCCGCCTCGGGAGCGATGACGAAGTTGAAGGGGTTTTCCTCGCAGATGTGGAGGACAAACTCGGCCTCGATCACCAACTCAGCCGCAGGCGCGGTGAAGTCCACGATGCCGATGTTGTTCTCGTGCAGGCCACGAATCCAGCGCAGTTGATGCGGGACGGAAATGCTGAACGCGCAGGTCAGGAGGTTGATGGCATGGCTTTCACGCGGCCGCATCATGAGCTGATGAGGGCCGAACGAGACCTGCGTCGAGTAGTGGTAACTCGTGCGGTGATGAATGTGGATTTTCACAAGCGGTACCTTAGGCGAAGCGAAGTTGTGGAGTGCCATCGAGACGCTTCGACAGATCAATGGGATCACCCAGGGACATGCCCAGAGGATTGACCTGATAGGCCCACACCATAAAATGCACGAGCGTGGCCTGGCCGTAGATCGTGGAGAAGGCCCCGTCCACGGCGTCCATGCCATGCCCCAGCTTGATGCGGCCGATGCGCGGGACATTGAAGCGTGCGTCAATGGTGAACCACTGGCCCAGAAACACCTCGCCATACGCGTGAAAATCCATCGGGCTGCCCGAGTCCAGGTAGGCGATGTCTGGCAGATGGCCGGTCACGTAACGCGCGGGCATGTTGAATGCCCGGCATAACGCAACGACGACATGCGCAAAATCACGGCACACGCCATAGCCACGCTGCACCACCTCGGACGCGGAGATGTCCGGCCGACCAGAGCCGTAGCGGTACTCGATGTTTTGATGCACCCAGTCACAGATGGCATGCACGCGCTGCATGCCGTTGTCGATCCAGCCAAACATCTGCCAGGCAAAGTTCGAGAGCTTGTCCGAATCGCAGTAGCGGCTCGGCAGCGTGTAGCGCAGCAGTTCCTGCGGCAGCTCGTTCACCGGTAGCGAGTTGAAACTCGCCTCGTAACGATCCGGCAGGGATGAAATGGCGACGTAGGCGTCCATGTCGATCACGTTGCGGCCTGGCACGAGCATGGTGCGGCAGGTCAGATTGCCATGCGAGTCCTCAAACTCATGCGGCTGTAAATACGGCCCGTACTGGCAGCGCTCCTGCAGGACGAGGCAGTGCTTGTCACGGCGGGGCCGCAGCAGGTAGGAAATGGGGGTGAAGAGATTCGTCTCGTAAACGAGATTGCAACCCACGCGGACAGTGAGATCGAGGTAGTCTGAATTCATTGTTTGGGTAAAGTGAACCGCGAAGACAATCCTCTGGGAACACGCGCCATGGGCTTTTAACGCGTGAATCGTGCCAGCAACAGGTGGGTATTGTACCCATGGCGGATCGCCATTCGGCAAACAACCCTCGCAACAATCACCTTCATGCCATCCCCCACTCTGGATCGACTCATCGCGCTGACCCGCGAGCTCATGCACATCCCCAGCACCGAGAGCCGACCGGCTGACCGGGCGCGGTGCTTTGACCTGTGCCGTCGTCACATTGAGACGGTGCCGGACATCGAGATTCGCGAATACGAGAGCCGTGGTTTCGCCTCCATGGTCGCGGTTGCGCAAGGCGTGGAGGTTCCCGGCATTCTCCTGGTCGGGCATCTCGATGTGATCGAGCATCCGAACGTCGAAGTGTATCAGTCCAGCATCCATGAGGGCCGTCTGTGGGGTCCAGGTGCTGGCGACATGAAAGGCCAGTGCGCCATCATGCTGGAGCTGTTTTGCGCTCTGCACCGCCGGTTTCCCGGCATCTCGCTCGGCATCGCCCTCACCTCCGATGAAGAACGCGGTGGCGATGATGGCGTGCGCTACTTGTTTGAGACACTGGGATTGCGCTGCGGCCTGGCCATCGTCCCCGATGGCGGCTCGATCAACCGCATCACCGTCGAGGAAAAGGGCATCCTCCAGGCAAAACTCGGCGTCACAGGCAAGGAAGGCCACGCGGCGGCTCCCTGGCTCGGCCCCAATGCTCTCGCGACCCTCGCGCAATGCCTCGTTCGCCTGGGCCAGCACTTCGATGCGTTGCAGGACGCCTCGCCGGATCATTGGTATCCCACTTGTGTGCCCACCATCTGCCACACGCCCAACACGACGATCAACTGCATTCCCGGCGAGGCCGAGGCTTTGGTCGATCTGCGCTTTCCACCGCCGCACACCGTTCAGAGCATGCTCGCGACAGTGCGAGAAATCGCAGGCGCGGAGGTCAGTGTCGAACCTGTGGCGACCGCGCCGACGACGCATCTGTCACCCGATCCGCTTTATCTCCAGATCACCGAGTTGCTCACCGGCGCGCATGCCAAGCTCGTGCGCGCCTCGGGCGGCAGCGACGCGTTGTTCATCGCCCAATACGGCATTCCCGTCGTGCTCTCCAGCCCCGTGGTCGGTAATCTGCACCGCCCCGACGAGTGGATGGACCTCGCCTCCATGAAGCTCTACTACAGCATCTGCGAACGCTTCCTCATCGAAAAGCATGAACGCAGACATCACCGCAGCGCATGACGAATTCGGCGCTTCGCATGCTCGATGGATTCTCGGACTTCGCAGAGTTTTCAGCTCACACGCAGATTGAGAGAGCTACTTTCGCCGCTTCTGCGCACGTTTGTGGCCATGGCCGGGTTTGCGAGGAGCCGCTGTCTGGCGGGGTTCACGATCAGGCGGACCACGACGTTCCTGGCGCTCGGAATGATCCTGGCGCGTCGGTTTCTCGCGTGAGGGCACGAGCATGAAATCGACCTGCTTTTTCAGGCTGTCCACCTTGTAGATCTGCACGACGAGGTTGTCGCCGAGACGGATCACGCGGCGCGTGTGACGCCCCGTGAGTTGACGAGTGGCAGGATCGAAGATGAAGAAGTCATCGGGAATCGCCGAAAGCGGCACGACTCCGCTGAGACCGAGATCCGGCACATCGACGAAGAAGCCAAAGTTCCGCACATCGGTAACGAGCGCGGCATAGGGCTGCGGCTTTTTCGAGGCGATCTGGGCCTTGAGGTAGGCGTAGAGCTTCACCTCCTTGCTGTCGCGTTCGGCATCGGAGGAATTCTTCTCCGTGGTGCTGATGTGATCGGCGATCTGCTTCGCGATGCCCACCTGCAACTCGACTTTGTCGAACAACGAACGATGCACGACGAGATCGGCGTAGCGGCGGATCGGCGAGGTGAAGTGCGTGTACTTCGTCTTCGCGAGGCCATAATGACCAAGCGGCTCCACAGCGTAACGCGCGCGCATGAGCGAGCGCAGGAAGCCGATTTTCAACGCGGGGCCAATCGGCAGCGTACCGAGCTTGCTGAGCAGTTTCTGCACCTCGGGACGATGCGTGAGGTTCCCGCAGGGCACGCGATGGCTGAGCACGTCTTCGCGATAATCATTGAGGCGCTTTTCCTTCGGCGATTCATGAACGCGATACACGGAAGGCCGGTTCAGGCCCATCAAACGGCCTGCGACGGCCTCGTTGGCCAGCAACATGTATTCCTCGATCAATTGGTGCGAGACATCGTTCTCGATGCGCTCAATGCGCAGCACCTTGCCGTGTTCATCGAGCCGGATTTTGTTCTCCGGGAAGTCGAGATCGAGCGAGCCGTTCTTGAAGCGCAGATGGCGAATTTTCTGCGCCACGGCATGCGCGTCATGAAGCATATGCTCAGTTTCATTGCCAGGCGGCACCTGGATCACGGCAAACGCCTCTTTGTAGGTGAAGCGGCGCTTCGAGCGAATCACGGCGGCGTAAAACTTCGAGCTCACAACACTACCATCCTTCGCCAGCACAAACTCCACGCACTTCGTCAAACGGTCCACATTCGGCTTCAGTGAGCACAATTCATTGCTCAGCGCCTCCGGCAGCATCGGGATCACGCGGTCCACGAGGTAGGTCGAGTTGCCTCGCTTCCGGGCTTCCACATCCAAGGCGCTGCCCGGCAGCACATAATGCGACACATCGGCGATGTGAACCCACAGCCGCCACTGATCGCCCTGCTTTTGAATGCAGATCGCATCATCAAAGTCCTTCGCATCATCAGGATCGATGGTGATGACGTTGTGCGAGCGGCAATCAACACGGCCTTTGCACTCCTCAGCGCTTGGCTGGTTGTCAGGCCGCGATTTGGCGATCGTCTGCGCCTCATGCAGCACGTTCTTCGGAAAATGCAGCGGCAGGTCGTAATGCCGCAGCACGGAGAGCATATCGACGCCTTCCTCATCCGGCGGGCCGAGCACTTCGATGATCTCGCCCTCGGGTGCGGTCTGCTTGGACTCCCACTGCGTGATTTCCACGACCACCTTGTCTCCCACGTTCGGCTTGCGGCCCACGTCGCGAGGTTCAGGCACATAGATCGCCCCAGGAAGGCGCGGATCATCTGGCGTGACGTGCAGGAACTGCTTCGAGCGCTGCAAGGTGCCGACAAACTGCGTGCGCTTGCGTTCCAGCACGCGCACCACACTGCCGCTCTTGTCCTGCTGGCCCGGCTTCACATCTAGACGCACCAGCACGCGGTCGCCATGCATCGCGGTGCCGGTGTCTCTGTCAGAGATGTTGATCTCGGTGATGCCCGCCTCGTCCGGCTGCACAAAACCACGACCACCACGCGTGATCTGAATCACACCCGGCACCAAGTCCGCCTCCTTCGCCACGATGTAGCGGTTGCCCTTCGTGCGGACGATTTTTCCCTGTTTCTCCAGGCTTTTGAGCAGGCTTTGCAGCACCTGCTGTTGATTGGGCTTCATGCCCAGTTGTAAAAGCAGCTCCGGCACATTCGAGGGCACATAGTCCTCACTGCCGAGCAGCTTCAATAATTTCTGTTCCATCCGCCAGCATGGCAGAAGAAAGGCAGAAAGACGAATGCAGAATGATGAATTCCCGCTTCCTCGCCTTCTGGGTCATTTCGACAACGGCGGTGGGCGGAACTCCCGGTTGATGACCAGACGCAGTTGGCGCATCGCCTTGTCCAATGCCTCTCGCGCCTCGGCCAGCTCCGGTTCCAGTGTAGCGTCCACCGGCGTACTCATCACACGTTCGAAGCGGTCCAGCAGCGCAAGGCCGTCTTCCCGCAGCCCGTTTTGCTCGATCAAATCACGCACCTGAGCGACCTGCGCACGGGTCTTGAGGATCAGGCTCATCGCTTCGGCCT
>JBIKYB010000201.1:0-9034 GCA_044355475.1 Prosthecobacter sp. | reverse complement strand
CGGCTTTCGCAACATGGCGGCGTCACTCGCATGGCTTGCCGGACATTCCAGAAGAGAAGGCATGATCACAGTCGTCGCCCAATGGCTGGAAAACGAGCCGCAGGGCACGAACGAGCGAAACAGTCGTGTGATCATTGGAGAATGGATGTCGCGCCTGCCGTTGGTTGACCGTGAGGCCATTCTTGTGCAGGCGCTCGACCGCAGTTACTACAACCAAAAGCCATTCTTGCCGCGAGTTGACGACGCGTTCATCGCACGAGTGCTACCTGATATCCCCAGCCGGCCGGGAGTGCTTGCCCGCGTGATCTCGCAGATCAGACCTGAAGAAAAGCCGGTCGAGAATGACGCCACTTCACCTTTTATCCCTGACGATGACGGGAACATCCCATCATGGATGATGAGCGGATTCGATGTGGCTGCGGAGCGGTCCAGATATAACGCCCGGCCAGAAGACATTGAGCTGAGCAAAGAGCTTGAGCGACAGCATGGCATGGCCGTGAAAGCGGATGATCCAGGAGAACGTCTGATGGGCCTGAAATCTTTGCGTTGGATGATTGAGGCCGAACCCGCGCAGCTCAAAGCGGCACTGCTGGCACACTTGCAGATGGAACATGGGGCAATGTCCGTGTTTGCCAACGACCTGATCGAGTGCTGGGTCATGCGTGACTGGCCCTCGTGCGAGGAATTCGTCTGGAAGGCGGATCTGCCATCCATGACGCGCCGTTGCATGCTCGTTCAGCTATTTCGTGAGGCTGCGCTACGGTTTCCTGACGAGGTGCTGTCCCGGCTCCACGAACTCATTCATTCAGGCATGCTTTCGCAGGATGCCTTGAATTCCCGCTCCATGGGTTCGCGCTCTCCACGCCATCTTTACTACGACTGTGGCGAGATCACCGAGAACCTGGCGCTTGGCTGGACGCGGCAAAACGATGTCGAAGCACTGCGCAAAATTCAAACACTCCCGCTGAAATGGCAGCCGCAGGCTTTTGAGTCATTTTCAGATTCCTTCACGACTGCCAAAGCAGGGCTGGAGATGCTAAGCCTCATCGTGGAGCATGATGGGCGTCAACCGCTGCCTCCATCAGACCAGGAAATGTGTTGTGGCTTGAAATGGTGGAATTGGGAAGCTGCCAGACCTGTTCTCGAGAGGCTGGCATTCATTGCGCCGCTGGATGCGAAAGCCTGGCTGGAGGCCAGCCCGGAACGGCTGCACACCTGCGATAATCCCTTCGATGCTGTCTGGCTTGTGCATCGAGAGTGGCACAACAAAGATGCCAAGGCGGCAGATGCCTGGCTCAGACAAGTGCGTCCGGACGCCCATCAAAGGTGAACCATCGCCGACGCATCAAAACGGAATGTCATCGTCTTCCATGCCGTCTGTGATCGGACCTTCGCCGAAATCGTCATTCTGCTGGGCTGGAGCGGGACGCTGGGCCGGGCGCTGCTGCGAGGGAGCGGGGCGCTGGGCAGGACGGGCTGCGGAACGGTTGTAACCGCCGCCGCCTCCACCGCCACCGGAGTAGCCACCGCCTTCTTCATCGCCACCACCACCGCCGCCAGCAGGACGATCACCGCCCTGCGGACTGCCGAGGAACTGCATCTGCTCTCCCACCACTTTCAGACGGGTGCGCTTCTGGCCGGTGGCCTTGTCCTCCCAGGAGTCCATTTGAAGACGGCCTTCGATGAAGACGGGGCGGCCTTTGTGCAGGTATTTGCCGGCCAGCTCGGCGGTCTTGCCCCACAGCACCACATCGACAAAGGTCACTTCCTCCACTTTTTCACCGCTTTCAGAGCTGTACACGCGGTTCACGGCGAGACCGATGTCGCAGACGGCGCTGCCCTTGGGCGTGTAGCGCACTTCCGGGTCGCGGGTGAGGTTGCCCATGAGCATGACTTTGTTGTAGGAGGCCATAATCCGGCATCTTTGCCGCCCGCCGTGCCGGAGGGCAAGAATTTTGTCATTCGTGGCGCTCAAACCCGGTCCGTGCCATGCTGGCGGCGTGCTGGAACTCATCGACGGCTTCATTCTTCATCTGGCGACCGAGCGCGGCCTGTCCGTGAACTACCAGGTGCTCGTGCGCCGGTTTCTGGAGGCCTTTGCCTCCTGGTTCAAAGAAAAGCATCAGTCTGAAATGCCTGCCACAGTGACGACGGAGCACATCGCCGGATTTTTGGCGCAGCGGAAGAAGGACGGCATCGCGGCGTCCTCAGCGCGGATCGAGCTGATCGCGGTGAAAATCTTCTTCCGCTGGCTCACGGCACGAAAGCACATCGTTTCGGACCCGGCGGACCCGATCCTGCCGCCCCGGCAGGAAAAACACCTGCCTGACGCGCTGAATGAGCAGGACGCGCAAAAACTCGTGGAGTCCGTGAACGGCACTTCGCCGCTGGATCGTCGTGATCGCGCGATCCTGGAGCTGTTTTATGCCAGCGGCATTCGTTTGTCCGAACTGGCGGACGCACGGCTGGAAAATCTGAGCCTGGAGGAGGGCTGGATTCGCGTGACGGGCAAAGGATCGAAAACGAGGCTCTCACCCGTGGGCGGGGCGGCGCGTGAATCCATCGCCGCCTGGCTGGAGCATGGTCGGCCGGCGCTGGTGGGACCGAAAACGCAGAGTCATGTGTTCATCACCCGCAACGGCACTCGACTAACAACGGCGCGTATTCAACAGATCGTGAAGGAACGCGCTGCACTGTGCGGACTCGATCCGGCGCGCATTCACCCGCACCTGCTGCGGCACAGCTTTGCCACGCACCTCTTAAACAACGGTGCGGATCTGCGCGTGATCCAGGAGATGCTGGGCCATGCGGACATCTCGACGACGCAGATCTACACGCATGTGGATCAGGCACGGCTGAAGGACGTGCATCGGCGGTTTCACCCGAGGGCGTGAGCATGCGAATCAGTCTGTGAAAATCCTCGACGGCACGCTCTTGAATGGATTTGATATCGCAATGCCATTCACACCAGATTTTTCAAAATGTTTACAAGGCAGCATGGTACTGATTGTGCCGCAGCATGGCTGGGGATGGCGGAAAATGATGTCAACTGGTGCCATCGACCTCGAAGATATTCCGCAACACGATATTCTGGTTCGGGTGGAGAGTTTCGTAACTCACGAAAATGAATTGTTTGGCTTCTACGGAGTCGCGACGGACCCGGCTTTGATTGATGATGAATCGGTCGTGCTCTGCCTTTTGCATACTTGTGAACGCGTAGGCTTGGACACATGCCCGCCTGTTTCAATCCATTGCTCCGCTGAAAAAGTTCCGGTCGAAGCAGCGGCGCTGGCGCCCTGTGGCTTGAAACCCGTCTGGGATGGTATGACTGGCCTCCTTGGCTGGGGCAGTTGATCATTGATCGCCCCGAGATTATTCCTGGCTAGTTAAATTACAGACTGGGCTTTGGCAGCCACATCGCCCATGCGGGCATAGACTTCGCGTCCGGCGCGGCTGTGCTCGATCAAGTCATCGGCAAAGCGGACTCTGCCCGGCTCGAAGATCGTGATGAAGCAGGAGCCGCCGAAGCGGAAGTAGCCTTTCTCGTCGCCCTTCGTGATCGCAACTTCTGGCGTGTAAGTTTGTACGATGGAGCCGACGCAGGTGGCACCGACTTCGAGCAGGAGCACGTCGCCGAGGCTTGGTGTGCGCAATGTGGTGATCTCGCGTTTGTTTTCCCAGAGAATGGAAGGGCGCTTGCGCAGGGCGATGGGACTGACGGAGTAGAGCGGGCCGTTGATCTGTTTGGCGGTGCCGGGAGTGCCCGAAAATGGGAAATGAAAGCGGTGGTAGTCCACCGGGCACAAACGCGAGATGAGCATGCTGCCGTGAGCGAAGCGTTGGGCGAGTGCGGCATCCCCCAGCAACGCGGCGAGGTCGAAACGGGTGCCTTTGATGAAAAAATCGCCACAGGCGGCGATGTCTGGCAGCACGAGATGACGACCGTCAGCGGGAAAGGCGATCTCGTTTTCACCAGCGGCGATGGGGCGCGCCTGGGGCTTGAGTTTGCGGTAAAAGAACTCGTTGAAGGTGCGGAAGGAATCCGGCGTGTGGGTGAATTCGTGGATATCCACGCCATACGTCGCCAGGAATGGGGCGACCTTGGCCCGACTCGCTGGAGCATCCATGCGGCTGCCGTACCAGCGTGAAAAAGCGGCGCGTTTCACCAGCGCATGCAGAGGCAGGGCACCGAGCGGGCTTTCATAGGTGAAGCGCAAAAAGCCCTCCCCATACACCGCCTCGGTCTCGATGCGCTGGGTCAGGCGGTTGAAAAAAGTGATTGGGGCGGCAGGCATGAAGGTTATTCACATAGCTTCAGGCCAAGAAAACGCCACACGAACAAAACTGGCGACAACGGCGATTCCGGGCATAGTCGCGGCCCCTTCCAGACTGACCGTATGACCGAAACCGAAGCCAGCACCGAAAACCAGCCGCAACCCAACAGCGGACTGGTGGACCTTTCCGATCTGAAATTGATGCCTGCATGGGTGGGCGAATTCGGCAAAGAAGACAAAATCAAGCAACGCTACGCCGACACGGAGGATCGTCCGCAGCGCGGAGGTCGTGATGATCGGCGCGGTGGTGGCGGTGGTTTTGGAGATCGTGGCCGCAGTGGCGGACCTCCGCCGCGCCGTGATGGCCCCGGTGGTGGTGCGCCTCCCCGCCGCGATGGTCCTGGTGGCTTCCGTCCGCGTGGCGAAGGCGGACCTCCGCGCCGCGATGGCGATGACCGTCGCGGTCCGCCTCGTCGTTTTGGAGATCGTGACCGTGGTGCCCCGCCGCAGCGTGAGTGGGTGGAGATCCCCAAGGACGTTCAAATCACGATTTTCCCAGAAGACAAGGCGGTGGACGCGCTGGCCGCGCATGTGCGCCAGACCGGCCACGCCTTTAGCATGTTTGACGCCTCGCGTCTCGTGCTGGCAGGTGGAGACCGCTTCATGGTGCGCTTCCGCTGCGCGGAAGAGCGGCCCAGCGGGTTCTATCATGTGCCCGCGGACGGCAGCCTCTTCCTCACGCGTGACGAGGCGCTGAATCATGTGCTGCGCAGTGCGGCGCTGGATGAGTTTTACCGGGTCGAGGACATTGAGCTTGAGGCACCGAAGGGCGAGTTCGCCTCCGTGGCGGTGTGCGGCTTCAGCGGCGAGATCATCGCCCCGCCGAGCCATCACAGCTACCAAACCGGGGTCATCCGCCTGCATCGCGAGCGTTTTTCCAACATGTCCATCGAGGACTACAAGCGCCGCATCCGCGTGGAGGCGAATCCTGAGCTCGTGGCCAAGTGGAAAGAAAACATGAGCAAAGGCCGCCGCTGGGTGTGCCTGAAGGGCGAGGTGCCGGAAGGCAGCGAACCCGTGGCGCTGAACTCCCGCGCCGACATGGAGGCGCATTTCCGCCGTACTTTCGGGAACGACGCTGTCATCGAAGTGCGTGACGCCTCGGTGCAGGGCAACGTGGACAAGCAGAAACTCGCGCACGTGCTCTTCATCATGCTGCGCCAGTCAGTGGACGCCGCACGGAAGCATCTCTTTGAAATCTCACAGAAGCTTGGAGCCGGTCTCGAACGCCGTGGTCTGAAGCTCTTCAAGCGCCGTGCTGGCAAGCAATTCGTGAGCCGCGTGAAGCCACGCGCCGTCGAAAACGGCATGGTCTTCTCCGACCGTCTGGCAGACATCGTCGAGATTTTGAAGAAGAACCACGGCATGACCATGCACGCGCTCGTCGAGGCCATCATGCCCTCACCGCCGCCGATGGATGGAGCCGATCCCAAAGCTCCAAAGCAACCGACCGAGGGACAGCTCGGCGTCATCAAGGACATCCGCTGGCTGGCGAACGAAGGCTACGTCATCGAATACAGCGACGGCATGGTCTTCCTCGGCGTGCAGGGCGAGCCACAACAGCCGCCTGCCGCGAAGAAAGGCAAAGCCGCTGCTGAAACAGCCAAAGCGGAAGAGTCAGCGCCTGAAACGACGACCGAAACGGAGCCTGTGGCTGAAACGAGCACCGAGGCCGTCGAAGAAGCCGCTGCTGAGGCTGATGAGCCGGTGAAGGATGTAGTCGAAGAAACCCCGATCGCTGAAACCACTGCTGACGTTGTGGTCGAGCAACCAGCGGAAGAAGCTGCGAATGAACCAGCAGCTCCTGCGGCTGAGGAGCCGGCACAGGATGAAGTCGGGGATTCTCTCGCGGCTGAAACCACCCCAGACGCTGTGGAAGAGACTGTGTCACCTGCCGCTGAGCCAGAGGAGAAAAAAGAGGACGTGGCCTGATCGTCATGAGGCTGCCCTCCCTTCTGCTCGCCGTCGTTTTCGGCGTGTGGTCTGCAGGCAGCCTCCTGGCCGCACGCCCGATCCTTTGCTGTGATTACGGTGGTGGACGTGTCACCATCCTCTCCGCCACGGGTGAAATTCAATGGCAGGTGCAAGCCAAAAATCCGCAGGATTGCTGGCAGCTGCCGAACGGAAACATCCTCTTCGCCTATGTGGGCGGGGCCAAGGAAGTGACGCGGGATCAGAAAATCGTCTGGGAATACAAGGCTCCAGAAAAAGTCGAGTGCCATGCCTGCCAACCGCTGCCAGATGGCAACGTGCTGGTCGTGGAGTGCGGCACCCGCCGCATCGTTGAGATCGATCGCGCGGGCAAGATCGCCAAGGAGATCAAACTCGTCACTGCGGCCTCCGTGAAATTGCCCAATCAGTTCCGTGGCACACGCAAGACGGCAGACGGCCGCTACCTTGGTCACGGCCATCTCGGCGAGCAGCCGCAGGTTTTCGAAATCACGCCAGACAAGAAAGTGGTCTGGACCTTCGAGGACAAAGGCCGCTTCAAAACGATCAATCAGATCATGGCGCTCGACGACACGGGGAACGTGACCAAGGGCGAAGTGCTGCGCTGAGCGCTCAGCCGCCTTTTTGCACAGCCCACAGCATCTTCACCGCCTGCACGGCGGCCTTCACGTGGTGAACGCGGAAGATCTGCGCCCCACGGCTCATTCCAGCGGAGATGCAAGCGACGGTTCCCGGATCACGTTCCAGCGCTGGCACGCCGAGCACATCGCCGATGACCGTTTTGCGTGAGACGGGCAGCAATACCGGCCTGCCGAAGCGGTGGAGCCGCTCCAGCTCGCGGTAGATCGTCAAGTTATCATCCCGCTGCTTCGCGAAGTCGATGCCGGGATCGAGGAGGACGTTCTCACGTGGCAGGCCGACGCTTTCGGCCATCACAAGGCGCTGCTCGAAAAAATGATCGAGCGTGGCCATGATGTCGTCATGCTTCACATGCGTGTGCGGCACCTTCGGCTGGCCGATGCTGTGCATGATGAGCAGCGCCGCGTTGTGCTCGGCGCAGAGCTTCGCATTGAAGGCGTCCGGCAGGCCGCTGATGTCATTGATGATGTCCCCGCCCTGCGGCAGCACCTCGGCGATGACGTCGCCACGCCAGGTGTTGATGGAAAGCAGCGGCGAATTGAAGTGCGCCTTCAGCTCCGGCCACTTCGCGATGAACGGCAGCAGGCGTTCGATCTCCTCTCTCACGCTGATCGCTCCGCGGTTCGTACGGGCGCTCTCCGCGCCGATGTCGATGATGTCCGCGCCTTCCCGAAGCTGCTGCTCCGCCTGCGCGAACGCCTGCGCAGGGTCGAGCGTGCCATCCCCACAAAACGAGTCGTCATTGATGTTCACGATCCCCATCACCAACGGGCGGCGGGGAAACTCGATGACGTGCTGGCGGGCGCGGAGGTTCATGGGAAGAGCGGCGTGCGCCATTCCTGCGCCGCGTCAGCTCGGGTGCAAGGAGTTCCCTTGGAGCTGTTCCCAGTCTGGGCCTGTGAAGGCAGTCCCCCACTCCTGAATCACTTCGGCGGACGACCAGAAACTCAGAAAAGCTCCAGCAGATTCTTTCAGAAGCCAATCTGCTGGCCTCCTGGAATCTGCTGGAAGTCACTCTCTGTCCCACAATCAAGCCGTCATGAGTTCAGGCGCACCTGAGAAAGATGCCTCACGTTCAGAAAAGAACTCCGCGAGTTTCTCAGCGGTGTCCATTCAGGAAGGCTCGTGGCGCGCGGACCTCCGAGTCCGCAGCGGGTCGTGCGCGGTTGCAGCATGGAAATCCTCTTCCACACCGCCAGCAGGATGAGCAGCCTCAGTCTAGCGGCAGTTGGTTGGGCGAAAAAAGCGCTGCGTGCTGGCGGCGTGCTGCGGGCTCGGAGGCCCGCGCTCCTTAGGCTTCAGCTCGCACATAGGTCCAGGGCCAGGCCTTCCAGTCGGCCACTAGGCCGGCTTTCACAGGATTGTGCCGGATGTAGCGGATCGTGCGTTCCTCGTGCTCCGCATCACGCATGTAGGTGTCCCAGTAATCCGCCTGCCAGAAAGGGCCGGTGCGGCCCAGGAGCGTGTTCGCCTGGCGGGCCGTAAATTGTTTCCAGCTCCGCACGATCTCCGCCATCGGCACCTCACCGGCTTCAAACAGCACATGCGCATGATTCGGCATGATCGTCCAGGCCAGCAGCTGGTAGCGGCAGCCATCAAAATGTCGAAACGCCGACGCCACGATCTGCGCCACACGCTCGTCCTTCAGATAGCAGGCTCCATGACCGAGATCCAACCAAGCTTCGATCTGCGTGCGGCGCTCGCGATCGTCTTCGATGGCGAGCAGCTTCTCCCACACCTCGCGCAGCTCGGCAGGCACGCTATCCGCCAGTCGAAAGGTCACAAACTGCGTCAGGCCGGGTTCATCGCGATGCGGGACATAACCGCGCTCGTTCCAGCCATGAAACCCAGCCATCTGCTCCTCCCGCGTCAGCTTGGCCGAGACCTGCCGCTGCCGTTCGACCACCCGCCGCACCTCGGAGCGATGCGGTGGCCCGGCGCGGCGCGGTTTCGGCGGCTGGCTCATGCCGCGATGAAACAAACTCCCCGATCAAGTCGCAAGCAAAAAGACGCGTCCTGCGCAGTGCCTCATAGAAAAGGACACCGAGAGGGGAGAGACCGGGGTAGCAGGGTAGAGTCGATGCCTCATAAAAGAGGACACCGTGGCCGAT
>JBIKYB010000200.1:0-9092 GCA_044355475.1 Prosthecobacter sp. | reverse complement strand
TCAAGCAAGGCGAGTGCATCGCCCTCGTGGGCGAAAGCGGCAGCGGCAAGAGCGCCACCGCGCTCTCCTTTGCCCGCCTGCTGCCCGAGCCGCCTGCCAGCATCACCGCCCAAGAGATGTCCCTGGCCGGAAACGAAATCCTGACCATGAACGAGAGCCAGCTCCGTCGCATTCGGGGCAAAGAGATCGCCTACATCTTCCAGGAACCGACCACCTCGCTCAATCCCGTGCTCACCATCCGCACGCAGATCGCCGAGGCGCTCGCGCTGCATCGTCCTGATGTACCGAAGGCCGGTCGCGATGACGAAATCGTGAAGTGGCTGGACAAAGTCGGCATTGTTGACTCCAAAAAGAGGCTGCACGCCTACCCACACGAGCTCAGCGGCGGCATGCAGCAGCGCGTCATGATCGCCATGGCGCTGTGCATGCGGCCGAAGCTGCTCATCGCCGACGAGCCGACCACCGCGCTCGATGTGACCATTCAAAAGCAGATCATGGACCTGCTGGCCGAGCTCCGCCGCGATCTCGACATGAGCATCATCCTCATCACGCACAATCTCGGCATCATCCGCAGTGTGGTGGACCGCGTGGCCGTGATGTTTCGCGGCCAGATCGTCGAAACCGGCCCGGTGGATGAGATTCTGCGCAATCCGCAGCACGCCTACACCAAGGCGCTGCTCGCTTGCGTACCGCGCATGGGCGCCAAGCAGGACCGCCTGACCACCATCGACTACGCGGCGCTGGCCTGACAGCAGGTTGAGCAGTCTCTTCGGAAACGGGTTAGATGTGAGAAGTTAGAAGTAGCGATGGCACTTCTCACCTTTCACCTCTGACATCTCACTCAGGATGATGTTTTCAACCAGCCCCTGGCGTGATCCTCATTGCGTGTCAGGCTGCTTTGATGGTAGTCTCACGCCATGAAAGCGATTTTCCTCGCGCTCACGGCGGCGCTCACGCTCAACGCCCAGGTAGCCGTGCCGACCACCGGCGGGAAGTTTGAGACACGCGGGATCAACGGCAGCGGCGGCGTGACCATCAACAACGGCGCCAGCACCAAGCCCGCCGCGCCCACAAAGACCAAGCTCACCTCCTATTTCCTGCTCGGTGAGCCTCGCCAGTGGAAAAGCACCGATGGCAGGTCGCTGCTGGGCACCATCATCGCCTTCGAGGAGTCCGTGATCGAGTTCGACGCCGCAAATCCCGCCGCCGCGCGTGAAGCCGTCGAAAAAGCCCCGCCCGCCCAGCTTCCTGCCAAACCCACGCTGATCCGCGATGATAAGGTGCGCCTGATGGTGAACAAAAAGCCTGTCGAGGTGTCTCTCAGCCTGCTCAGCGAGGATGATCGTCAATACGTCGATGACCTCAAAGCTCGGATGCCCCAATAAGCTCTTCTGAACCTGTTCCTCCCATGAAACCAGCACACACCCGCCTTCTTGCCCTCCTCACCGCCATGCTGTTTGCAGGCTGCGCCGCAGAACCCGTCCGGCGTCCACCGCCAGACAAAACTGCCGCAGAAGAACAAGACCCCAACGCGCCCACCATGGGGCCCATGTTCATGCCCATGCGTTAGCGGCTGGCGTAAGCCTACCGATCCCGGAATGCTCACGCACTCCGCTGCAACCCGCCCAGCGCATAACCCACACCTCGCACGGTGCGGATGAGCTTCTTCTCGTGATCTTTGTCGATCTTTGAGCGCAGACGCTGGATGTACACCTCCACAAGATTTGTCTCGGGGTCCATGTTGTAGCCCCAGACGTGCTCATAGATCTGCATGCGGCCAAACACACGCCCCGGGCTGCGCATCAGGTGCTCTAGCAGCTCAAACTCACGAGCACTGAGTTCGATGGGCACCCCATCCCGGCTGACTTTGCGCTCGATGAGGTTCATGCTCAGGTCATCCACACGGAGCAGGTGGCTGGAGTCACCCGACTTGCGCCGCACCACGGTGCGCAGGCGCGCCGCCAGCTCCTCCACGAAAAACGGCTTCGTCATGTAATCATCCGCGCCGAGGTTCAGCCCCTCGATTTTTTCCGGCAGCGTGGAGCGGGCGGTGAGCAGAATGACCGGCACGCTGTTGCGTTTTTCCCGCAATCCGCGCAGCAAGCTCAGGCCATCGCGGCCCGGCACCATGATGTCCAGCACGAGCGCGTCATAAGGCACAGTCGTGGCCATTTCCCAGGCTTCGTCACCATCACTAACCGCGTCCACCTGGATGCCCTGCTCCTCCAGCCCCTTTTTAGCAAAGGAAAGCAGCTTGGACTGGTCTTCGAGGAGCAGGATGCGCATGCGGCGGATGATGGAATGCTAAGGCGCATTGTCCACCGGCACATCGCGGCACAGGAGGCTGCAAAGGAAACCCTGAGGCCGTGAAGGTTTGCCGCAGAGCACCGGAACGCCGCACGCAACACACCTCACATTTCACCTCTGACTTCTCACGTCGGGAGGTTTTTCAACAGGCAGTTAGGCGGTTCTGGAAAGCCCCGGACCGCCTAAAGGCGGGACTACAATGCCCAATCCCTGCCGCCGCGTGACATTCATACCAAAACCCATCACCTCCCGCGCTTGCGTCCCCTTCCCGTCCCCGCTCCTATGCTCCGCATGAATCCCTTCGATCTCCAGGTCAACGGCTATGCTGGCACCGACTTCAACAGTGACAATCTCACCGCCGAAGCCCTCCACCACGCCTGCGAATGCCTCGTTGAAGACGGGTGCGATAACATCCTCGCCACCTTCATCACCGATGAAATTCCCACCCTGGAGCGCCGCATCGGCAAACTGGTCGAATTGCGCGAAAAAGACGAACTCGCCCGCCGCATCATCACTGGCATTCATATTGAAGGGCCGTTCATCAATCCGATCAAAGGCTACGTCGGTGCCCACCCGCCCCACGCCGTAAAACCGGCCAATGTGGACGACGCCAAGCGACTCCTCGCGGCCGCCGGAGGCCTCGCCAAGCTCGTCACCCTCGCCCCCGAGCACGATGACGGCAGCAAAACCACCGCCTTCCTCGCTTCTCAAGGCGTCACCGTCTCCGCCGGTCACTGCGATCCCTCGCTCGACCAGCTCAATGCCGCCTGCGATGCCGGATTGACCATGTTCACGCATCTCGGCAACGGCTGCCCCATCCAGATGCACCGCCATGACAACATCATCCAGCGCGCCCTCAGCCTGCATGATCGCCTCTGGCTCTGCTTCATCCCGGACGGCGTGCATGTGCCCTTCTTCGTGCTGAAAAACTGGCTCGCCAGCATCGGCCTCGACCGCACCATCTTCGTCACCGATGCCATCTCCGCCGCCCGCCTCGGCCCCGGCCGCTACACCCTCGCCGGCTGGGACATCCTCATTGGCGAAGACCTCGTCGCCCGCTCCCCCGACGCCACCCACTTTGTCGGCAGCACTGTCACCGTGCCGAGGATCAAAACGAACGCGTATGAGCAGCTCGGCATGAGCAAGGAGCAGTTGAAGAAGGTGCTGGATGTGAATCCGCGGAAGGCGATCTCTAGATGAAAGCTAACTTTGGCTTACTATTGACGCCTTCTTCACTTCCGGCTTTGCGTACATCCCTTCGGTTCGCTCATGGGCCGGATCACCGATCCGAGCCATCGACTTCACCAAAGCATCCTCATAGGAAATGAAGGGAAAGGCGGTCAGTTTGCTGTGAAAATTGCAGTTTCTCACTTGGAAACCTGCCTTCTCAAAATGGGGCTGCAATTCGGCAAACCACTGCTGGAGCTTGGCATACGTGTCCATATTGCCTTTGATTGCATGTGCCGTTCGGCCTTCGTCGAAATGATATTTCTTTGTTTCCGACATCTCAAAATCCACCCCCAGAAGATAAACATGGCGGAAGCCCAGCATAAAAAGAATACGCAGTGAGGCCAGCATCACACTCCGCCCACCGCCCCATTTGGCATGATTACCCCAGTTGATTGTTTCCTCCGATAGCCAGCGGGGCGCATGAAACTTCTCGTTGCGCCGGTAGCCGACTACATTCGGACAGTCTCCCACCTTTAGCTTGGACTCCTCCCAGCGCTGTACCAGCCCGGAGTCGGTATTTACCATTCGGTTATCCCACAGCGTCTTTTCAAAATGGGACATCGGCACAAACTTCATGAGGGTCGGGTCCAGCCAAATTGATGCACTAAAACGTGCCGGATCATCCACCGTGCAGTTTGCGTTACCCCTGAAGGTCTTCGCCCCGTTGTTCATGCTCATAGCCCACCGCTGGCGTAACGGCGCGAGATCCAGTTCATTCAGTGACGGCCCATTGGCGATCAAAAAAGCATGACTGCCTTTGAACTGGCCCTCCATCGGCAACACGGCTCCGGCACGAGTATAGAAAAAAGGCACCTGTTCTCGCATACCGTTGGCAGGTAGGTCCAGTTCCTCCCGCCAGTTCGGCGAATGTAGGGCAGCCTGATCCGTAGGATCACGGGCCAATGATCGTGGCAACGTGCTGTTCATATGGGACGAAAGTGCGAATCCAACTCGGTCTGGGGGGCATCTCTATTGGGCAGATGAATGAACCAGGTATTGTCCTTATCTTTCTCCACATGCAGCTGTTTAGCGGCGGCAAACTCATCCACGGCACGTTTCACACCTTCCCTTGGATATTTTAGACGCTCGTAGTCATGCCCGCACAACAGTCCACCGTCTTTGAGTTTAGGATACCATGCTTCAATATCCTGCTTGCATCCTTCATAACTGTGATCGGCATCAACGAAAACGAAGTCGAGGGTTCCGCATTCCACTTCCTGCGCCGCTAGCACGGAAGGTTTGGCAATCACGCTCCGCCGTTCCTGAGCGAATGCCGTGGCTTCTAACGCAGTTTGTCTGGCTTCATCAAAAAATGATTGCCGCTGGCTGTAGAAAGATGGGTCGGAAAAATCGTCGGGGCTGCGCTGCCAACGGTCCGCCATGACCAGTTGCAGCCCCAAATGGCCCAACAGTAGTTGCGCGGACATTTCCCCCTTGAAAACTCCTATTTCCGCACCACGCAGAATAGCTGCGCCAGAATGTCGGCGTCGAAGGTGCGCGAAAATTGCCGCCACACGTCCCAAGGTTCGCGGCAGTTTTGCGTCGCCTCTAAAATAAAACTCAATAGCCGCAACTACATCCACAGGCTTGATCATGTCCATGCAACGCGGGATAAGCACACCTTCACCAATCCCCTCAGGATATTGGCATTGGCCTTGTCCAAACCGGCTTTTGCCACAACCACCTGTCGCACAACATGACAACAGTCCGACGGTGTTTAGTACTCGATGCGCTGGATACTGAATAAAATGTGGCGCTTCCCTTCCACCACCAATCACCACACAAGGGCGCAACGAAAATCTGCTATCTTTTGCCACCGGCACAGCCGCTGCTAGATGCATTAAGGAGGTAATTGGACAGAGTACCCCCTCCGCGTGGTGGATGAGATGGATTAACTCCCGCAATGATGTCTTGCCAACTAAATCAACCACACCATGCAGGGGTGGATGCCATTCAGCTTTGGAGCCGACCTGCACAAACAAAATGCGCCCTCGAAACATATCCACCACGTCTTGATAATTCTTGACTCCCCAGCCCTTGACCGGGACTCCGGTTTTACAGCCTGCTGCCACTACCCAGTAACGTGGGTTCAATCCAAACGGAGGTTTTTCAGCTTCCGAAGTGCTCACCGGCACTTCACCGGCAAATTTGGAGATTCGATGTTCACCCTTCAAACCCAAGGCAACACGCAAGTTGCGAACATACTGTTCCAGAAAATGCACTGGCACCTGAGACATACCGCGAAACGGCGGGCAGTGATGTTGAATGATTACTCGCGTGTCATCAGGCACGCATTCAGGATTCGTCTTATGAACTGCCGGATGCTTAATCCACAAGTCTGGCGCCCCGGTCTTTATCGAGAGGTTCCAGCCTGTTTCATGTTGCAATTCGCGCACCGCACCAGTGAACACAACTTCATCCCCGAGAAATGATGGCGATTGCAGTAAAACATGCTTCATGGACATCTTCTAATTGTCAATTTTCGCATCAATCATAGACCGGTTGCCTGAGCATCAGTTGTCCACGAAAAAAAATTCTCCCTGATCGTTCGACACATATTTTAACTTTTTCGTCAACTACTGCCTTACAACTTTGGTATACAGTTAATGCATTAATTGCACTACCATCAAAGTCACCAAAAACTGTAATTAAATCCCCAGGGGAAAGTCCAACATCAGTCAGCGGCCCGCCTGTTCGATCCAGCGAATCAACAATGGCAGCCCCTTGTTCATAACGCAGCTTACCACCCATGCAATGTTGAACATTTAAAAATCCGGCATAAGATTTTCTAACTTCATAGTGCATCCGAGAGTTTGGGAAATCAAATGCTAAGCGAAAGTGCCTTAAAAAACTTATTCCCAACAATCCATCATTTAAAATTGCAGCTACTTTTACCCCTTTAATTTCTTTACCCAAAAGTATGCCTTGAAGAAACTCACCTGCATTTTTCTTCTTTTGAAGACCCGAAAAACCATGTGTAAAAGACATCTCCCCTTTAGCTTGAATAAAGCCATCGTTAACAAGCTGCTCGAACAAGTTTGCCTTCACGTCAATTGCACCAGTAAATGCAGTATCAATTTTCAAGTGAAGAAGCTCCTCCCCAATTTTGGCATCCAATATTCTATCACGCCGGTTTGCTCCTTTTCTAATATATAAGCTAGATGGATATTGTGACAGCGTCTCATGCCTGCGATGTAGAAGTAACTTTTCCGATTCAAAATCTAACTCTACAGTCAAATCCCGCAAAGCATCCATTCCCAAAACCCCACAGATGTTAATGCCTAAATGTCGTTTGATAAAATTTAGATCGAGCACTGTGACGTAGTACGGATTTAATTTGATGTTTCCGGCTTGGATTTTGGGCGGAACATAAAATGAAGCGGTCATTCCACTTGTGAAACCATCAGAAACAGTCCCATCAGTCCGCTTAGCTCCTAATTTAATGTGTTTAATGAAGTCTTGATCCAAGATAGTATGGCTAGCACCCGTGTCTAAAACAAATGGTGCTATTGCCAAACCATCAACAGCAACATGGCATATAACAACCCCCCAGCCTTCCAAAAGCTTTTCTGTGTAAACATCTTCATCAGACGCTAGAACAGTGAGTCTTAAACAGCCCAGAACAAAAATGACACTAAATATTGATAGCTTAAATTTTTGACTGAAAAAAATGTTCGTCCAAGTCATTTAGAGTAAGATTTCATCTTTAGCGCTCTCTTTTGGGCAAAAATAGAACCACCTTTATTTTCTAAAAAGATCTTTTGAATCTAAATATGAATGTTGGATGTTCGACATCAAATCGAACACTGCCATCAGGACTAATAAAGTCGAATCTGACTTTAAAGTGATTAATGAAGAAATCTAAAATATATATCAGAATCTGATTCCAAGTTAAACTCGAGGCCTCCGTTAAACACAGGATCAATGGTAAGCCCTGGTTGGAAAGCCCCTTCTACAGTGCCGCTAATAAGAAGGGAAATAATGTCAAATGCAGGAGGAGTCTTGAGGCTTGCGCTACCTTCCGCACTTAATTCCATAGACGCAATTTCTTCTCTTGATAACAAATCTACTTCTTGACTAAAAGAAGTTTCAAAAGATGCGTCAAAATACTCACTGTCAAACCAAGAGCTGACAGATCCTTCAATACTCGCAATGACAGATGAGTCAACATCGGCAAACAAATCAATAACACGTGCGGTGACGCTTGAAACAAGCGCTGCTTTGATGCCTCCGGACCAATCAAGGCTACTACCTACTCGCTTGGATTCGTAGGTGAAAGTTTTTTCCGACCCGATTTCTGTAGCGGCGTTTTCAATTGTTCCTCCTCCAAGATTGATGTCAAAAGAAAGGCTTTCCAAGAGTTTGCCACTTTCATCCACCGTAGATTGATCTGTGGCCGCTTTGATCGATACTTTGTAATCTTTACCTTCTGGCGTATCGCTAATTTCTTCAAGCCCCTCGACAGTAATCCAATCTAACTGAGGAGCTACCGAGGTAATAGCACTCTCAAATGTACTTCTTAAGATAACATCAGTTGGAGGATATTCTTTGGCAAAAGGGTTTTTTACATAGGCTGATTGTGTCAGAAACCAAACATCTCCAAGCGAAGAAGTGGAACCACTAGATAAAAATGAAGACACAGATGAATGTGAACTGCTCGATAAACTTGAGAGTTGTGAGCTTGAAGATGATGGTTGGGTGATTTCACTGCTCAGTGAAGATTCGGTCAGGCTGCTAGATGAAGGCGGAAGCGATTCACTGCTACTGGATGGAATATCTTCACTACTGGAAGATGGCAGGAAACTAGATGAGGAAGGCATGGTTTTTGATGGTTAGTGGCTGTAATTCTATTGGCAAAAATGAACTGGGCGTTATGCAGGACGAAAGACAGCGCTGACGATGTCGCTGGGCTGACCGATTTCGTCGTCGCCAAGGACACCGATGGCCTGGTACTCGCGCTCCTCGGGCTGCCCCGCAGTGGCTGGAGCCGTGGTGTCGTCGAAGGGGAAGCGAGAGCGTTTGGCGGCCAGCAGTTTGAAAGCAGCCTGGCCTTTGATGCGGCTGTAGAGGTTGACAGCGTCCACGCCATTCTTCTTCGCCGTGATTTCCACGCGGCCCTGCTTCGACACGGCGCTGAGCGGGGGTTTGTAGCCATCGGGATCAAACTCACCGCTGGCAGTGAGGACATCGAGAGTGCGTGCATCACCATCCGTGAAGCCTCGGGTCGATTTCAGATTATTCGTGTCGCGGCGGATTTCCGGCACTTCGGCGTCTTTCTTCGCCACCAAATGCCCGGTGGCGGTGTCGAGGTCGTTTTGTTTGTCCAGCACCTCCTGCGCGGCATCACGAAGGGTGGTCAGACGCGCTTTCAAGGCCGTGACCTGGGCCGCAGGCCAGCCGATGCGCACGGCTATGGCGTCAACTTCAAGGAGGTAATTGTTCGTCCAGTTCACGAGGTTCTGGGCGCTGTCGGGGATGTAGTCCTTGCGTGGCATGATGGTGGTTGGGTTGAAAGTTCGCGGTTTGGGGTTCGCAGTTCACTGCGGCTGCTTGGT
>JBIKYB010000220.1:0-8659 GCA_044355475.1 Prosthecobacter sp. | reverse complement strand
CGGGGTCGATGTTGCGTACGCCCATGAGATAGCCTTCATCTGGGCCACGATGCGGGTAGGGGCCGTAGTCCTTCTCGCGATCCACGGCATATTTGTAGTCGCCGCCATACGGCCCACCGCGAAAGATGCGGCGGTTCGGCTCGCCAGCGGCGTTCGGTGAAAGCGGCGTGACCCAGCAGACCGAATTGCCGGAGAGGAAGAGCAGGTTCACGCCCGCGTCCCGCATCTTCTCCACGCTTTGATACTGGCGGATGTCCCAGTACTCGTCGTGGCCGATGCTGATGAAGGCTTTGCACTTCAAACCGTGATCTGGCGTGATCATTTCTGCGTTGGAGCAGTAGGTCACATCGTAGCCTTCCTTCTCCAACCAGTAGGCGGCAGGAAATTCAAAGCACAACCACTCGCCGCTGCCCACGGACTGCGGGTTAGTGTAAATCTGCGCGTAGTTCGCATAGGGACGGTCAAAGCTCACATCCGCCGTTGAGCCCTGGTTGCCCTTCGGGTCAGTGTAGAGCGAGTAATTGTCCGGCCAGCGATTGTAGGCCTGCCAGGTGTTGTCGCTGCATTGAAAAAGGATGTCCGCCTTGCGATCATCGGTGACGATAAAGACGATGTAACTCTGCCAATACGGTTCGTCCTTCGACGCGGGCAAAGTCGTCAGCCTGCCGAGATACACGCCGCTCACCCAATCCGCCGGAATCGTAAGCGAGGTGGATTTCTCCCAGCGGCATTCACGCAGACGCTTCTCGCCAATTTCCGGCACGGGCTGTTCCTTGCCTTCAAACGGCCCGAGTTCCGTCATCAAACGGGCTCCTTTGCCGCCGTAGTAGCCGGTGCGGAAGATTTCGATCTTGAAGCGAGCCGACGGTTTCGTGCTGACGAAAATATCGAGCGTCTCCCCTGCCCCCACCGACTGGCGCGAGCAGTAGCCCTCAATGAGCGGTGAGCGGAAGCCGCTGGCATCGAGGCGCATGCGGGTGAGCTGCCAGTCGGTCGATCCAGGCTTCGCGTTTTCTTCGGTGATCAGGGACATGCTCTGAGTACGCGGCTTTTTGTCCCAAATGATCAGTAGGTTGCTCGACCACCGGACAAATCAAAGACCGCGCCAGTGGTGAAGGAGCAATCCTCCGAAGAAAGCCACGCCACCAGCGCCGCAGCCTCCTCTTTTTTGCCAAAGCGGTTCATCGGGATCTTCGACAGCATGTAGTCGATGTGCTGTTGCGTGAGTTGCTTCAAGATGTCGGTCTCGATCACCGCCGGTGTCACCACGTTCACGATGATGTTGCTGGTGGCGAGTTCCTTGCCCAGCGACTTGGTCAAAGCGACCACGCCCGCCTTCGAGGCGCTGTAGTGCGCGGCGTTCGGGTTGCCTTCCTTGGCAGCGATGGAGGCGATGTTCACGATGCGACCGTAGCCGTTTTTGAGCATGTGCGGCACGACGGCGTGGCAGCAATGGAAAGGCCCGTTTAGGTTGATCGCCATCACACGCTGCCATTCGGCAGGATCGGTCTCCCAGGTCTTGGCGTTCGTTCCGGCAATGCCCGCGTTGTTCACAAGAATATCGATCTTGCCGAAAGCGCCGATGGTTGAAGCTGCGGCCGAATCCACCGAAGCCATGCTGGTGATGTCCACCGTCGCGGTGTGAACCCTGCCAAGAGCGGAGAGTTCCGCCTTCGCAGTATCGAGCGCCGCTGCATCCACGTCCCAGAGGCAGACATGAGCACCGGATTGCAGCAGGCGTTCCGCGATGGCGAAGCCAATGCCGCGCGCACCGCCGGTGATGATGGCTACTCTGTCTTTGAGGTCGATTTGATTCATGAGGGCAGAGCAATCGTGGCTAGTCCTCCCAGACTTTCAGCAGTTCCACCTCAAAGATCAGCGTTTCATTCGGTCCGATGTCGATTCCGGCACCACGTTTGCCATAGGCCAGTTCAGACGGGATGAAGAAGCGGAATTGCGCACCTTCCATCATAAGCTGCATGCCCTCCTTCCAGCCCTTGATCACACGCTTCAGCGGAAACTCCGCTGGTTCGCGTCCGGCCAGGTAGGAACTGTCGAATTCGACGCCATTGAGCAGCTTGCCACGGTAATTGACCACCACGGTGTCCTTCAGCTTCGGACTCGGACCGTTTCCCTCACGAAGGATCTCGTATTGCAGACCGGTGGCCGTGGTGATGATGCCGTTTTTTTGAGCGTTTTCAGTGAGGAAGGCTTTGCCGAGTTCGAGGGCGGATTGGGACATGCGATTGGGAGATGAGCCTGTTTTCTTCCTTCGGGACCGCCGTGTTGCAACCGCAAATCCCACACAATGCGCCGTTGGATTCGCCGAAATCAGGGACACTTTCTAGACGTAACCTTTCTAGCCCCTAAACCCCGCTTTTTCATGCTCCGACGCCTCACATTCGCGTGCATCGCCCTTCCCTGCCTACTGACCGCTGCCGAACGCGGCCAAGAAGCCTACCATCAGCGCATTCTCCCGCTGCTGCAAAAGTACTGCTACGACTGCCATGGCGACGGCTCTGACAAAGGCGACTTCGCCTTGGACGAGTACCCCGAGTATTCCAAGCTGATCGCCGACAAGGTGTTGTGGGATCACACACGCCAGCAACTGGCCACGCATGTGATGCCGCCGGAGAAGAAAGACAAGCCCTCCCTCCCTGAGCGTGATGAAATCGTCGCTTGGATCGACAACACCGTGTTCTGGTTCGATCCTCAAAAGATTGATCCCGGCCACGTCACCATGCGTCGGCTCAATCGCAATGAGTACAACAACACCATCCGCGATCTGCTTTGGGTGGACACGCGTCCGGCCAGCCAGTTTCCACCGGACGACACCGGCTACGGCTACGACAACATCGGCGACGTGCTCACCGTTTCGCCACTGCTGATGGAGAAATACATCCGTGCTGCGAACACTGTGGCTGAAAAGGCGCTCGACACCTCCGTGGTGGAGCGCATCGACCTTGAGCTTGGTGCGAAGAAATTCTGGAACCAGAAAGGTGAAACCAAGGAATGGGAAGACGTGCGCTGGTTTCACACCGACGCCGATGCAGCGACCAAATTCACCGCGCCAGCCACCGGCACCTATGTGCTCAAGCTGCGGGTTTCGGCCACTCAGGCCGGACCGGACGCGGCCAAGCTCGCACTGCGCGTGGATGACAAGGAACTCGGCACGTTTGATGTGACTGCGCGTTATCATGGCGAAAAAGGCCCCTGGCAGACCATTCAAAAAGAAATCACGCTCAACAGCGGAGAGCATAAGATCGTGGTGCGCTTCCTGAACGATTTTAGCGACCCGCAGAACCCCGATCCTGAAAAACGCGACCGCAACTTGGCGCTCGACAAGATCAACGTCGAAGGCCCCTTCGGACTGCTGCCTCCGCGAGGAACGCGTCTGGTGCAATGGCTGCTGGATGGCAAAGCCGCAGGCCTGCCTTCGATGAAACTCAGCGGTGAGGACTTCGAGCGTGGCGAAGGGGACTCCAGTCGTGACACAGGTGCCATTCAACTCGCCAGCAGCGGCTATGTGAAGCATCCCATCGAAATCGCCAAGCCAGGGAAATATCGCTTCACCATCAAGGCCGGTGCTCAGCAGGCGGGTGGCGAGCCAGCAAAATTTGATGTGCGTCTTGCCGGGAAAAACGCCGGTTCTTTCTCAGTGACTGCCAAAAACCAAGCTCCTCAGTGGTTCAAGGCAGAGGCAGAATTGCCTGCGGGAAGGCATGAGATCCAGGTGTGGTTCCTGAACGACTTTTACGACGAGAAAACACGCCAGGACCGCAATTTCTGGCTGCATCAGCTCACTCTTGAAGGGCCGGTGGATGCAGGTGGCGGCATTGCTACGCCCGCAGTTCCCCTGTTGGTGGAAAAGCTAGGTGCACGGCTCTTTCGCCGCCCGATGCTCGACGAGGAAAAATCCAAGTGGCAGGGCTTTGCCACGCTGGCCTTGAAGGAAGGACTCCCACCCATCGAAGCACTCGAATATGTGCTGCGAGGCATGCTGGTTTCCCCATCATTTCTCTACCGGGCCGAATCGCAGCCAGCAGGGGAGATTCAGCATAGCATCGCGCTCGTGGATGAGTTCAGCCTTGTTTCGCGGCTATCGTATTTCCTCTGGTCCGCGCCACCGGATGAACGGCTGTTGCAGCTTGCCGCCAAAGGTGAGCTGCGCAAAAACTTCACTGCCGAGGTGAAGCGCATGATCGCCGACTGGCGCGGTGCCAGCCTCGGTGAAAACTTCGCGGGACAGTGGCTGCAATTGCGTGACATGGACATCGCCTCACCCGACATCCGCGCCTTCCCAGAGTGGAAGGGCGGCCTCAGCTATCTCATGAGAAGAGAGTCTCAGATGTTCTTTGATCACATCCTGCACGAGAACCGCAGTGTCATCGAGTTCCTTAACGCCGACTACACGTTCATGAATGACAAGCTCGCACGCTTCTACGGCATCAATGACGTGAAGGGAGACAAGTATCAAAAAGTGTCGCTCCAAGGCACGCCACGCGGCGGCATCCTCACCCACGGCAGCATTCTCACTCTCACCTCCAACCCCACGCGCACCTCGCCAGTGAAACGCGGCAAATATCTTTTGGAACAAATTCTCGGAACCCCGCCACCTCCTGCTCCCGGTGGCGTGCCGCCGCTGGATGAAAGAAAAGCCCGCTCATCCAAGATCACGCTGCGTCAGCAGTTCGCCGAGCATCGGAGCAATCCCTCGTGCGCAGGGTGTCATGCTTTTCTCGATCCCATGGGCTTCGCCTTTGAAAATTACGACGCCATCGGTCGCTGGCGTGATGAGGAGAAAAAGCTGCCCATCGACGCCTCCGGCGGCCTCGTGCGCGGCCAGACCTTCCAGAATCTTGCCGAGCTGCGCGCCCTCCTCGTTCGCGACATGAGCGAGCAATTTGTGAAGAACCTCACCGAGAATCTACTCACCTACGCTCTGGGGCGCGGCATCGAGTATTCTGACAAACCAACCGTCGAGGCCATCGTCAAACGCACTCGCGCTTCGGGCGACCGCTTCCAAGATCTCATCCTCGCCGTGTGTGAGAGCGTTCCGTTCCAAAAGATGCGCGTCGTTCCGAAAGAGGCGCAATAAAAATCACTTCAACAGCTCTGCGACAGGGATGCGGAAGAATTTGTCGGTGCGAGACTTCATCTTGTCCTCGCCGCCGATGCAATAGACAAAGCCCTCGCACTTCACGAGGGCCACCATGGCTGCGTAAGGCAGAGGTTTGGCCTCCCGGTAGCTGTCCGTCTTCACATCATAGATGACAGCGTCGGCGGTGAAGTCATCGCGAAAGCCTCCGGCGAGGTAGATCCGCTGATCATCGAGCGCCACAGCGCTGAGACCACGATTGGCGACTTCCAACGACTTCAATACCCGCCAAGCATTCTTGGCGGGTGAAAACGCATGCGCAGACGTCGTGTTTTCGATGGTCTTCGTGTTCTCATTCCAATTGAGACCCCCAAACACCAGTAGTTCACCGTTTGTCGCCGCAGAACCCGCTGACATGAAGGCTTTGCCAGGAAACGCGCTCAATGGGCGAACTTTCCAAGTTCCGTCGGTTAAAGTGATGGAGTAGGTAAGACGGCTGACACTAGAGACATTGGCTGCATCATCGGTTCCACCAACGATGATCAAACTGCCATCCACCACGCCTCCTGAAGCTAAGACGATGGATGAAGGGAGTTCTGGCACCTGTTGAAGCTTGGCACCCGCTGCATTGACCGTACCGACAGCTTTCAGCGACCGAACACCATCACTGCCGCCCAAAAACTGAAACGAAGCCGCCTGTGGCAGAATGACTCCATACGCGACTGGGCGATCGCTCAATGCGGGCAGTGTGGACCATTTTTTTGAAGCAGGATCAAAGGCATACACACTCCTCAACCAGTTCTTTTTCCCGCCCTCCCAGTTCGTTCCGCCCACGACGACAATTTTTCCCTCTGCCGGACCGCAGAACGCGCCTCCGTTGGGTTCCGGCAGCGGAGGGAGGGCCTCCCACTGCGCATGAGCGCTGGAAATCAGCAGCCAGCTAAGAAATAGCCGTTTTGTCATCAGGATCAGTCGAGCGCTCATAGTGGTCAGTGTGAGGGGATTTCCAATCGGGTCGCAAGCGAACATCATGCTGGCCGCTGAGTGCTCCAGGCTCACTGGCAGGAGCGGGGTCGTCATTACGCCGCATTTCCCACCAGCACTGACCGCAGTGGTTGTGTTCGTGATCGACGACGAAACCCGCGTCCTTCATCAAAGGGCCGATCCAGCCCATGCAGTGGTCGCAGTAATCGCGGTATTGCTCCAGGCCGTTGCGGAGAAGAAATCCCTTCGAGGGACACTCGTGCATGTCGATGCGAAAAACATCTTCCGTCACGGTGCGCTCGTAAAGGGCACCCTCATCCGCCAGCGTCGTCCCCCAATATTCCTTCATGCCCTCAAAACCCTTCTCGCGGATCAACATCGAGGCATGCGACTGTGAATCCTGATGAATCGCCTCGTCCCAGTAGGCTCTCACCAGAGCGTGACCGCCGAGCTGGTTCAGCCACTCGAACGTCCACTCGTAATGCCCGCAGAAATCGTAGCAGCCGATCATGATGCTGTGGCGATGTCCTCCAGGTTCTGCGGCGGCAGGTCCGCCGTCGCCTTCATGAAGCGCTGCGTGCAACGACCGTTGCCACCGCAGACACGCACCGTCATTCCCGCAGGCCCGGCAATGGCCTCGTTCACAAAGAAGCAGTGCTGGCAGAAATTCGGCACAATCTCACGGCCATGCTCGCGCAGATGCCGGATGGCAGGACACGTTTTCACTTCAAGACGCACCTCGTCCGGCGATTCACTCACCTCGACATCCGAACCGGGTTCCGCTGCGAAAAAAACCCGCCAATAATCCGCTACACCAGCGAATCCAAGCTCGCTCCAGCGCTTGGACACTGGCTGATAGTATGACTGGCCAAGGTCCTGCCAGTATTTGATCAGCGCCCCTACTCCATGATGACGCTGGATGAAACGGAAGGTCGCATTGACCGCAAAATAGAAATCCGCATGGCCCACCGGCTTCGTGTCGGCATAAGGCAGTGAGGCTGGAATGGGGGCGGCCATCGTTCGCTTGATGAGTCGTGGCAGATGGCAGAAAACTTTCCGTCATTTCCTTCAATCCCCTGGAAACACAAAGAAACCAGGAAATGCGGCATTGCGGACACGTTGTTCTTTTCACTATCCTTCCGTCCCATGACCCATTTCTCCTGGCTCGATTACACGATTTTTGGCGTTTATCTCACTGCCTCCGTTGGTGTGGGCCTGTTTTCAGCCAGAGGGGCCAAATCACTGGGAGACTACTTTCTCGCCGGACGAGGGATGAGCAGCATCCTGGTCGCCATGTCGATCCTGGCTGCATTGTTCTCTGGCATTAGCTATCTCGCCGGGCCGGCGGATGTGTACAAGAACGGCTTCGGCTTTGCCTACGTCGTGCTTGCCTTTTTCATCGCCACGCCGTTCACGGCGATCTGGATGCTGCCGAAGTTTTACCAGTCACGCTTCTACACCGCCTATCAGTTCCTTGAAGAACGCTTCGCACTCCCGGTGCGCCTGCTCGCCTCGGGCCTGTTCATCTTCCGTGTGGCGCTATGGCTAGCGGCTGCGACTTACGCGCCCGCTCTCGCGTTGGAAAAAGTCACCGGCATTCCGCTGTGGATCACGATCGTCGCCTCCGGCACGCTCACCACTCTCTACACCGCGCTAGGCGGCATGCGGGCGGTGATTTGGACGGATGTGATGCAGCTCTGCGTTCTCTTTGGCGGCCAGCTCTTGATCGTCATGGTAGCGCTGGGGAAGATTCCCGGCGGCCTCGGGGGTGTCTGGGACACGGCGGTGACGGATGGCCGCCTGGACCTTAGTTTTTCCTTCAGCATCGCCGAGCGCGTCAACATCTGGTCCCTCCTGCTCGCGGGCGCGTTCCTGCACTTGGTGCAAATGGCCACTGATCAGGTGTCTGTGCAGCGTTACCTTAGTGCTGGCAGCCTGAAGGAGGCCCAGCGCTCGCTTTGGATCAAACTGTGGTTCGTCCTGCCCGTCCTCGTGCTTTTCTACGGCACCGGCCTCGTGCTCTATGCCTTCTACAAGATTCACGGCGATCCGCTTGCCGCCGGTCTGATCGCTAAGGAAGACCAAATCCTGCCCTACTTCGTCGTCACCCAGCTTCCATCCGGGCTTCCCGGCCTGCTCATCGCCGCGATCTACGCCGCCAGCATGTCCACCATCTCCGCCGGACTCAATTCACTCGCCTCAGCCACCGTGGTCGATTTCAAGCAACGTCTCTCCAAAGCCCCCGAAGGCACGCAGGCGCAGCAGGTCGGCAATGCGCGCTGGATCACCGTTGGTTACGGTGTTCTGGTCATGGCGCTTGCTTTCGCCGTCTCCGTCATGCCGGGAAATCTCGTCGAGTCGGTCAATACCGTCATCGGTCTCATAGGCGGCCCGCTGTTGGGTCTGTTCTTCCTCGGCATGTTCACCACTCGCGCCGATACCCGAGGTGCCCTGCTTGGCTGCCTCGCGGGTTTCATCGCCTTGCTGAGCATCCACCTTTATCAGAACGGCTTTATCACCGCCGTGAAGCCCGCGCCTGTGGTTTCTTTCATCTGGTTCAGCCTCTTCGGTTGCATC
>JBIKYB010000199.1:0-9098 GCA_044355475.1 Prosthecobacter sp. | reverse complement strand
CATTGCTTTCTTGTGCCTACTCGCCCGACTGGGTAGCTTTTTCTGCAGCGATGTCCTTGCGGCGGAAGCCTTGGACACGACCGTTGCCTTTGTAGAGATAGACTTTTTTCACATCTTCGAGCCGCATGATCACCCACGGTGAGAGGATATTGCGACCGTTTTTGGTGTACACAATATTGTCGGCGAGGTGCACGCAAGAGTGGAAGGCGTCTCCGGTGGTGTTGTCCAAGAAGAACAGAATGTCCGCATACTGATAGGGCGGATCGACAGGGGTGAAATTTTCAAGCACTTGGCTGGTGGCCAGCCGCGCATCGAGTAAGTAATCATGTGGCTCGTAATTGAAGAAGTTGAGCGAGGTCCAGTGACAGTCCGGCATGACGCCATGCTTGGCCATATCTAGCCCAGGATAGGTGTAGAGCAGCTTGCGGGCGAGGGCGGGCAGCAGATGTGAGATGCCCAGATCATCCACGCCATCGAGTTCCAAAATGGACTGAATCAGGGGCTCAAGGTCTTTGCGGCGGATGCCGACGCCGAAACTCCAATATTTGATGATCTCATCAGGATTGCTTTTTTCGTCCAGTATGAGGCGAACCATCAGATTGCGGGTGCGAGTGCAGGCTTTGAAAATGGCACGTGCCTCGGAATCAGACACCGCGTATTTAAGGAGCACGGGGATATCGCTGAAAGCGATGGTTTCTCCTCTCATGTAGCTCAGCTTCTTGATTTTTTGAATGATTTCGGGTCGCAACTTACTACCGTGATACCACTCGTCCACCGAGGTGCCGATGATGAGAACTGGATCAACAAGATATTCGTTTTCCGGGTATTTCGAAAACTCTGTGTAGATGATGCCTCGACTCTCGGGCGTCAGATTCTCCAGTGCGGGAAGAGGAGGGAGAATGTGAACCAACCCATCACTTTTCACTACGTTCTGTGGCAAAAGTAACTGATCAATCAATGTTTGGGATAAGCCTGCACGCAAAAAGAGGGCTGGGACTTCGGCAAATGCGGCAGCCGGGAGAGTCCAGCGTGTCGTCGGGCTAGGAAGGGGAAACCCCTCAACGAGGCTTTTGGGAGCTTCCAAATACACATAGGCGCACTGCAGGCGTCCCCATGGTCCAGGATTGGCTTCAAACACTGTTTCGGATGGAGTGGCGGACGCAGAGTTGGTCAACGCATTGGGCGGGGGCGTTTTGGAGCCACCGAGAATGATGCCAAGATTTTCGGCGCTGGTGATTTGCGCGTCTGACGTTGAATGCAGGAGAAAACAGAAAACCACACCCACCAAGAATGAAAAGCGGGGAACAAAACTGATAAAAAGAACACGCGAGGGGGGCAAACGCATGATGGGATATGGGTCGGACTAAAAAGTTGGGGTCAGTGTTTAAAACTAAATCGAGTTGGAGAACCTTGCAGTTATAAACAGTCTCCGTGCATTTAGCATGTGCTGGAAACTCTAACCTGTGAGGGTGAACAGTGCTTCATTTTTTCCCACCATGAATCCATCCATTCACGGTGCATAGGCGCGGATCGTGTTGATTTTGACACGACGGGTGCCATTCAGCGCTTCGGTGGGCAGATCGGTTTCATCGCCGACAGTCTTACCGATGAGAGCTTTGGCGGATTCGGAAAGGTAGCTGATGATGTTTTTCTCCAGATCGCCATCCCAGGCTCCAAGAATGGTGAAAGTTTCTTGTTCGCCGGAAGATTGGTCCTCCACATCGACCACGGTGCCGATGCCGACCTTGTCGGTGGGAGAATTGGCAAAGTCGGTGCCGCGGGCGTTGCGCAACTCGCGCTCGTATTTGCCCTGCATGCGCAGAAGAACAGCCTGCTGGTCGCGGGCGGCTTTGTAACCGCCGTTTTCACGCAAATCACCTTCGGCGCGGGCGATTTGGATCTCGCGCTTGTTATCGGGGATCTTGACGTTGACGAGGTCTTCCAGTTCCTTCTTTTTCTTCTCCAGACTTTCCCAGGAAACAATGAGAGAGTCTTCCTTCTGCGGTCCGGCGTTCTCGGCCATCATGGCTTCCATTTCCGGGCGGGCCTTGATGATGCGAGCCATGAGAGAGCGTCGGGTCAGCTCATCATAAGACGAACTGTTGAGAATGCGCTTGGCCAGGAGGCGCACGTCAGCATCCTCGGCCTCCGCAACCATCTCGCCAAGTAGGGTGCGGTCGTCGGAAAGCAAATCCTGGAGGCGTCCGGTGCGTTTGGGGCCGCCTTCCATGTGGTCATTTTCGATGACACCGAGAATGGCGTGACCGAGATCGATGTCGAAAACGGATTCAGCCAGTCCTTTGCGCTCGCGGGCCATCCAGATGAGCAGATCAGCGGAGAGAAGGCGGTTGCGCAGAGATTTTTTGAGCGTTTCAGCCAGAACGTCGAGCTCGTCGTTGGCATCCAGAACGGTGGCGATCTCTGCCACGGCACGGCCACCGGTCTTGGTCAGATGGTGAAGGATTTCTGTAACCCAGCCGCGATTGGGGAAGGCCTCAGGGAAAGCACGATAAACACGGCCCAGCATGGCGGAAGACAGAGTTTTAAGCGCGTCTGCGAGCACTTCCTTGGTCTCGCAGACGAGGTCGGAGACTTTCATCGACCCCATCGGTGCAGTGGTGCCGAGAGTTTCGATCAGTTCATCACGTGCGAGGAGCAGTTGCAGGCACTCCTTGAGGTTGAGCTTGATGCCTTTGCGGGCGGAGTCAGAAATGTCCTGGAGGACGGGGATGAGCTCGGTCTTGGGGTCACTGAAAAGATCGAGATCCTTTTGGATGCTGGCCAGGGCGGCGAGCTTCCCCTTCAAATCTCGCGCGGCGAGGAAGGATTTGACCATCTGGCCCCCAGCGCTTTCCGCCTGATCACGAAGGACGAGGTTTTCGGTGCGCTTGGCTGGAACGACGATGTGACGGTGTGTTTTGAGCGCACGCTTGGCACCTTCCCACCACTTTTTGTAGTCCGCATCGGACACGATCGCGCCCTTGAGCAGTTTTTCGAGGCCGTCGAGGTGCAAAGTGCCGCCGCTGCTTTTTAGCGCCAGTTCGACGAGCGTTGGAGCGTCGTCTTTCGCCATGACTTTGAGGGCATCAAGGTCAGAATGACGGCGGGAAAGGATGTGATCTGAGGGGATAATCTCCAGTGAACCCACGGCGAAGGAAATCTTCATCGGATGGGCCGGTTTACCCTCGAAGTCGATCAGCACGCGGTCACCCAGCAAATCCCAGGAAGCGATCCTGCCGACGCCCCAGCTTTTGTGGAGGCAGAAAACGCCTGGTTCAAGTTTGGAAAGTTTTTCGCCGTCTGCAGCCGGGAGCTTGCCTGCGGCCACGATGTTTTGCACCTCTGGATTCATGGGACGGGCAGATTAGACGGTGGCTGGGTTTGAGCAAAGGAAACCTTGCGGCAAGACTGCCTTGTTTTACCAAGCTAGGCACCAGAGCACCTTCAGATACCGCCCCTCGGGGCAGTTCGACATCACGGGATGGTCCGCTCCGGCTCCAGTTCGGTCGAGAATTTGCAGGCGGCGCTTGTTGCGATGGGCTGCACGCATGACGATATCCTCGAACTCCGCCACATCGAGCAATCCCGAGCAGGAGCAGGTGACGAAGAGTCCGCCGCGTTTCAGCAAGCCGAGGGCGACGGCGTTCATGTCGTAGTATTTGTTGCGTCCGAGCTGACCTTCCTCGGGATCGCGGGAAAAGATGAGCTTTGGTGGGTCGAGCACCACGGTGTCCCAAAGTGCGCCGTTCTGCTGCATCTGGCGGCCCCAGGTGAAAGTGTCCGCATGCACCCAGTCGAGGCGGACTTGGTTCAAATCCGCGTTTTTCTTCGCCTGAGCGATGGCTTTTTCATCGAGATCCACGCCGGTCACGTCCTCGCAGCCGCCTAGCACTCTTGCGCTAAGGGCAAAACCGCCAGTGTAGCTGCATAGGTCAAGCACGCGGCCTTGGGCGAGGCGGGCGAACTTCAGGCGGTTGTCCCGCTGGTCGCAGAAGAAGCCGGTTTTGTGGCCGTCCTCGAAGCTGACTTGGTAACGCACGTTGTTCTCCCTTGCGCGCACCCCACGAGGCGCTGGAGCGTCCGCTTCCGGCACGTCCGACCAGCGCATCCCCTCAATGCGGGCGATATCGGGATCGACTTGGATGACATGCTGAGTCGTGCCCAGCACCTCGTGCATTTTCGGCAACCAGCGGCGCAGACGCCTCCACACGCCGAGCGTGGTGACCTCAATCGAGAGCACATCCGCGTAACGATCCACCACCAGTCCGCTGAGGCCGTCGCCGTCCGAATGCACGGCCCGCCATGCCTCGGTGGCCTCGTTGAGTCGCAGAATTTTCAGGCGCAGGGCAAGTGCTGCGTCCAGGCGGGCGTCTAGTGCGTCTTCGGTGAGCACCGCCTCGCCATGCTGCAATACGCGCAGGGGCACATGGGCCTTCGGGTTGAAAAATCCGCTGCCGAAAAGCTGCCCTTCCTTGTCATAGACATTCACCAAATCACCTGCACCAGCGTCTGTGGAGACCGCGCGGATCATGTTGGGATACACTGCTGGATTGAAGGAAAAGTACTGCATCTGCGCCCAGGGGCGCAGCCAGTCCTCACTGCCGGGCGGCGGTGAGGTACTAGGGGATGAGGAGTCGCGGCGGGAGGGGCGCGGGGCAGGGGAACGCATGGTCAGTCTTTCATGCCTCCGAAATTCACGCGGGACAAGCGCGGTCTGCGTGTTGTCAGGCTTCGCGGCTGGTTTTTAATAGTGCTGGAAAAGCGGGGGCGCAGCCGCTTAGATGTCCCATGGCAGCAGAAAAGCCCGTTACGCTCAAAGACCTCACGATTATTGGCAAAGAAAACCTGCCGAATGGCGGCGGGTTCATCATCTTGCCCAGCCAGCTCGGTTATTTCGACCTTTTGCGTCTGGAACTCCTGTTAGACGGGCGCTCGATTGTTTATCTTGTGGAGCAAGGGGCGGCACTGCATCCGCTGCTGAAGGTTCATCTGGAAAAGGACTCGGTGAATGCCATGTCCATCTCCCCAGGCGAGACCACGCCTGACATGTACCGCAAAGCGGTCGCCCAGGCTGCAACTGGGCATGGGGTCATCATTTATCTACCGGCAGAGGCCGCCAGCATGACCTCTCCGCTTACCTGTGTGCCGGGCACGAAGTTGGAGTTTCTCCTCAAGGCTGAGATTCCTGTGCTCCCGCTTCACGTACATCGTCGCCAGGACACGGCACTGCCCATTGAGCGCCGTTACACTGATGCCGAGGTCATCTTCAACTTCGGCAAACTTCTCCAGGGGCCGGACATCAACTTGGCCAGCTATCAGGAGTGTCTTCTGGCCCTTTCGGAGCAAAGCATCAGCGAGAGCTGTCCCGCGCTCGAGATGAGCCTCGGCTATGCCTTGATCCAGGGCTTTAAAAAACACGGCACCCGCAACAGCATTGTTGATGGCAAAGACGACAAGCTGCTCGGTTACGACAAACTTTTCGCCGCCTCCCTCGCCCTCGCGCAAGTCGTGAAGCGCGAGACGAAAAAACAGCGCGTCGGCATCATCTTGCCGCCTGGCATCGGCGGCCTGATGTGCAACATCGCCGTCATCATGGCTGGAAAAATTCCGGTGAACCTCAACTTCACCGCAGGCCGCGCCGCCATCGACAGCGCCATCCGTCAAGGAGACATGGACCGCTTCCTCACCGCTGACATCTTCGTGCGTAAGATGCAGAGCTTCCCCTGGCCGCCGAGTAAACAGCTCATCCTCATCGAAAGGCTGCTGCCGAAGATGAAGTTCAGCATCGCGAAGTGGCTGGTGATTACCAAGCTTCTGCCTGCCGCGGTGCTGGCCACCTTGCTCGGCATTTCCAAAAAGGGCGGGCGCAAGGAAGCCTTGCTGCTTTTCACCAGCGGCAGTTCCGGGGAACCGAAGGGTGTGGTTCTTTCCCACCGCAATCTCATCGGCAACGTCATGCAGTTTGGCAGCCGCTTGGGGCTGCAAAGTACGGACAGCATCCTTGGCTGCCTGCCGCTCTTTCACAGCTTTGGCTGCACTGTTACACTGTGGTATCCCATCATCTACGGCCTGCATCTCGTCACCTACCCTTCGCCACTGGAGGTGAAGAAGCTTGCGGAGCTGATCGAGAAATATCGCGTCACGCTCATGATCGCCACGCCCACCTTCCTGCGCGGCTATTTGCGCGGTGTGAACCGTGAGTCGCTGAACTCCATCAAATTCTGCGTTACTGGCGCTGAAAAGCTCCCCCGCGTCGTTTCGGATGCCTTCGAGAACCGATTCGGCAAGCATGTGCTTGAAGGTTACGGCCTCACCGAAACCTCACCTGTCTCCAACGTCAATCTGCCTGATCCCGAGCCGATCGGCCTGGAAGAAAAAGGCTTCGTTTGGCTGCCCAGCCATCGTCAGGGGTCTGTGGGACACACATTGCCAGGCATGGCCCACCGCATCACCAATCCAGACACCGGTGCCCCCCAGCCTTTGCATCAAAGCGGCATGATCTGGTTCAAAGGCTCCAACATCTTTGAAGGCTACCTCAACGATCCCAAACGCACCGCCGATGTGCTCCAGGACGGCTGGTTCCGCACAGGCGACATTGGTCGCCTCGATCTTGACGGCTTCCTCTACATTGAAGGTCGTCTCAGCCGCTTCTCAAAGATCGCCGGAGAGATGGTGCCGCATGAGACCGTCGAAGAAGCGCTGGTGAAAGCCCTGGGCCTCGAAAACGAGTCCACCCGCAAGATTGCCGTGGTCGGCGTGCCTGATCCTGACAAAGGCGAGGCTCTCATCCTCCTCACCAGCGTCCCCGGCGGCCCCGAGCACCAGGAAATTCTCGATCTGCGCTACCGCCTACTCGACAAAGGCATGCCTCCGCTCTGGATTCCCAAGAAGATGATCCGTGTCAGCGACATCCCCATCCTCGCTTCCGGAAAGCTCGACGTGCAAAGTTGCGAGAAGATCGCCAAAGCCGGGATGTAACACGTCTTGCACCTCAGCTCCCAGGCTACGGTCAGCTAGTTTTCGACCATTTTCAGTGTGGAATCTTCCTTCCGCCAAACGTCTGGCTGGAAAGATAACAGCCGCAACTCATTGGGCTGTTTCCACCTCGATCTTTGAGAGCGAGAGCGGCACAAGTTGTGCGAGAAGTGGGCGGCGTGGTACGATTTGATTCCATGCGTTTGCTCCCTGTGTTCTTGCTGGTTCTCACCATGGCTGTCGCCCAAGCGCAGCAGCTTGATGTGGAGAAGATGTTTGAGGAGCGGAACATGGGCCCGGTGACGGAGATGCTAGCGCACGGCGAGTATGAATTGGTGGCGCGTGTCGGGGAGGCGGCGGTGGAAAAGGGGCTCAAAGCCGCGGAGTGGCGCATCCTGCGGTTGAAGGCGCTGGTGGAGTTGGGGCGGATCGAGGAGGCGCTGGAGGAGGCGCGGAAGGCGCTGGCGATTTTTCCAGGACACTTCGAACTGCTGATGCTGCGGCATGATTTCGCGAAGATGCTGGGGCAGTCAGACGTCGCTGCAGAGTCGCTGAAGGGCTTCAATGAGGCGGCGAAGGCGAAAGCGCCGAAGGATCGCACGGCGATGGAGCTGGTGATGCTGGGCCGGGCGGCGCTGGTGCTTGGGGCGGACGCGCAGAAGGTGATCTCGCAGTATTTCAAAGCGGCGCAGGGCAAGGATACGAAGCTGGAGGCGGCGTATCTGGCCGAGGGGTATCTGGCGCTGGACAAGGATGATGCGAAGCGGGCGGCGGAGGTTTTTCGCGCGGGATTGAAGGCGCATGGGGAGACTGCGGAGCTGCGTTTCGGTCTGGCGAAAGCGTTTGGCACGAGTGATCGCGAAAAGGCGGTGGAGAATCTGGCAAAGGCGCTGGAGATGAACCCGAACCACAAGGCGGCGCATCTGCTGCGGGCGGAACTGCTCATCGGCGGCGAAAAGTTTGTGGAGGCGGAGGCGGCGGTGCAGTTGGTGCTGGATTTTGATGAGTTGCATCCGCTAGCGTGGTCGCTGCGGGCGGTGGTGGCGCATCTGTTTCACGCGGACGCGAAGAAGGTCGATGCAGCGCGCACGGCGGCGCTGAAGCGCTGGGGAAAGAATCCGGCGTTGGATCACACGATCGGGCGCTGCCTTTCGCGGGCGTATCGTTTTGCGGAGAGCGCGGGGCATCAGCGTAAGGCGCTGGAAATGGATGCGAACTACCTGCCCGCCAAAGTGCAACTCTGCCATGATCTGCTGCGGCTGGGCGAGGAAGATGAAGCCTGGAAGCTAGCGGCGACGATCCGCACGGAGGACGGTTACAACATCCAGGCGCACAATCTGGGGCAGTTGGAAAAGGAGATGAACGGTTATGTGACGAAGTCGTTCGAGGACTTCATTTTGAAGATGCCGAAGCGCGACTGGCCGATCTATGGCGAACGAGCGCTGACGCTGCTGCGTGAGGCGAAGGCGGTGCTGGCCCCGAAATACGGCCTGGAACTGAAAAGGCCGGTGCTGGTGGAGTTTTTCGGCGCGCAGCAGGACTTTGCCATCCGCACGTTTGGCGCGTTGGGCGGGCAAGGGATGCTGGGCGTGTGTTTTGGCACGGTGGTGACGATGAACAGCCCAGGCAGTCTGGCGCATGGCCGCAACAACTGGGAGAGCACGCTGTGGCATGAGTTCTGCCATGTGATCACGCTTTCAGCGACGCAAAACCGCATGCCGCGCAGGTTGAGCGAGGGAATCAGCGTGTATGAGGAAAAGCAGCGTGATCCCGCCTGGGGCATGCCGGTGGACGCGACGTTTCGTGAGATGACGCTGGATGAGGAAACGCTCACGCCGGTGTCGCAACTGAGCGGGGCCTTCATGAATGCGAAGTCGCAGGAGCATGTGATGTTCGCCTATTATGAGTCGAGCCAAGTGGTGGAGTATTTGATCGAGACGCACGGCCTGGAAAAGCTGCTGGGTGTTTTGCGCGACTTGGCGGCGGGGAAGCGCATCAACGACGCGCTTGAGACAAACGTGGGTGAGTTGGATGACATCGAGAAAGGCTTCACGCAGTTCATCACAGCAAAGGCAAAGGGCTTTGGCGCTTTGGCGGACTGGGAAGAGCCGAAGCCGGAGGAT